>LUZV01000008.1 GCA_001603765.1 Anaerolineales bacterium Chloro_02
GTAGAAGATCGCCCAAGGCGTGATGGTTGTTCCGATTACTGCCAGGATGGAAATGATAAAGTCCTGTGTGAGTTGCAGCTGAGGTACAAAAGTCCGATGAAGGATTTCTCCCCAATCCGGTTTGATGATGAAAACAGCAGCGACATAACTAAGTGCCGCCAGGCTCAGACCGATTAAGAACTTCTCGATAATTCTATAATCCCCGCGCAGGATCAGCAGACCCATGACGGCAGCCATCAGCGGTACTGAGATATATCTACTGATACCAAAAAGCTCACCAGCGGCGGCAACACCGGCGAATTCCGCCACTGTTGTGCCAAGGTTGGCGATCAGCAGACAAAACATCGCGAAGGTTGTAATTTTTACGCCGAACTTCTCGCGAATCAGGTCAGCCGTTCCTTTGCCGGTTACAGCTCCCATTCTGGCAGCCATCTCAAGCACCACCACCTCCCCCACGGTGATGACCAAAATCAGCCAAAGGAAGTTATAACCATACTTAGAGCCAACCATCGAATAGGTCGCGATGCCGGGCGCGTCGTTGTCAGCAGACGCCGTGATCAGCCCAGGTCCGAGGATGCTCAGAATTAACAATACTTTGGTCAGCCAGACTGGCAATTTTTTCTTTTTCAATGCTTACCTCCCTGCGATCCGCGGTAATTTTTTCTTCCAGGCAGTCGGAAGAATGGTGTCTATGGCGTCATCAACGGTTACGATTCCCAACATCGCGTTGGTTTCAGGTTCGATGACCGGCACCGCCATCAGGTTGTATTTCGCTACCAGGTAGGCGGCTTTCTCCTGAGGGGTCAGCGGGTTCACGATCACCGGATCGTCATCAAACCAGATTGAAAGCTCCTGATCCAATGGGGCAGTCACCAGATCGCGCAGGCTGACTACGCCTAAGAGCCTCTCGTTTTTATCGAGCAGATAGACGTAATACATAAATTCATCATCTTTCGCTTCCTCGTTGGTGCGCAGGTGATGCAGCGCTTGCTCTACAGTATATTCCGCTGGAACCGAGGCAAATTCGGTGGTCATGATACCTCCGGAGGAATCCTCGGGGTAGCGCAGGAGAGTACGCACATCCTCTTCATCATCGTCCTCCATCAGTTTCAGGAGCTGTTCACTGACCTGATCGTCAAGATCCGCTAACAGGTCGGCTGCTTCGTCTGGGTCCATTTCTTCCAGGACGTCCGCGGCGCGTTCAGGTTGGAGGGCGGCGATGACAGCTTGCTGCACCTCGGTTGAGGATTCTTCCAGCGTGTCAGCCAGCTGTTCATCCGTGAAGCCCTGCAGCAGAGCCTTACTGGTGTGATGATCCAAATCATCCAAAATTGAGGCGATATCCGCTGGTTCCATCTGAACGAGGCGGTCTTGCGAGACCTTCAGACGCAGCGGGTCGTCATGTTCAATGGACGCGACGTCTTCCCAGGGGATGACGTGGGTTTTCCATTCTTTATTCAGAAGCCGCGCGATAGCCTTCGCTAAGTTCTCGAGCCCGAGTCTGCGCAGCAAACCCGTTCCGCCAACGTCCACACCAGTTAGATAAAACCGGTTATGCTTGCGGGCTAGCTGAAGGTCGTTCACGCGCACCAGGCGCTTGCCTTCGGTATCAACGATCTGCTGATCGAGCGCGCGCTTTTTTAGATAGAGCTCGTGCCCTTCTGACTCGAACATATCCAATTGGGAGATGTCCACATTGAGCGTGATGCTTGGCCAAAGCGTGGCAAGGTCTTGGGCATCCACCAGCTTAACTCCCCCGGTTCCGTTTTTAATCGCGATTGCTGTGATTGGAGGCATGGATTGATCTGTGTAATCAACCAACAAGTCTTCCAATTTGCCTACTGGGTGCCCAAAAGCATCCCAAACTTTTTGATTAAGCAGTTTGCTTAAATAGATCACCTTCCACCTCACAGTCGTTATTATTTTTTTTGGTGAAAGCAAAAATTACAAGGGACGGGCTCGCTCACCGGTACCCTTGCCCGCGGCTAAATTACGCGGTGAGGTACCCCTGAGCAATAAGTCCCTTGATACTTGCAGGGCCAGGTTGGTCGTCTGCGGATGAACTTTCGCTTTCAAGTATCAAATTAGGTTCCATGATATGCTCTTAACTCAATGAGCCCATTATAAACCATATGGGGTAAAAAATGCCAATTTTCGTTTATTACCTGGTTTTTTCGATTTCGAAAACAAGATCTCTTTCTTTTTGTCGATCAGAATTTTGGCGTTAGACAATCCATTGAAGGATTTTTGCGCGGGGCAATAAAGATCGACGCAGGTATGCAATTCGCGCTTATGGAAGCTGAAAGATCTGTATGGTTGGGCCAGTTGTATAGCTGGATCGGGTTCTTTTAAAAAGGTTGGATAGGTAGTCGTACAGAACGGTTAGTTGCACAATTGGTTTAACCGGCTTCTGGGAGGGCGAAAATTCCGCGATTTTCACCGCGCTTGAGCGCAAGTTAGCATAGTAATCATTCTCTGTCTTATAGCGCTCTGGCTCTGCCTCGAACCTTCCGTACATGTTAGAAGAAAGGATGACATAGCGAATCTGACCAGGATTGGCGAAGTCAAAATCGAAAATCGTTTTTACAGTGCGCGGTTGGAAAGGCGTGTAACCCTCCGAAACGCTGTTTTCTTCGGTTATTCCGTTTTTAGTAACATATTGGAGCGCCTGGACGCGCGTGTCTACCCATGACATCACAATTGAGGTTGTCAGCCCATTTAGCGCATACACGCACAGAAAGCCAACAGAGAAGACGATCATCAGGAATTTGATCGCCCGCCGCGACTTTAGACTTTCCCAAACTTTAACCATGCCTACCGCAGCCAGAAGCAAAGGGGAAAGCATCATCGGGAGCGACCAGCGTTCCCAGTGAAGCCCGAGCTTGCTCAGCGCCAGCCAATAGCCAACCCCGAAATAGAACAAGAGCCATTCTGGTTGTTTGGATAAGATCGAAAAAACAGCACCCACCACTGCGAACAAGGCGAGAATCCAACCACCAGCCTTGATGAACACACGCGCGTAAAAGAGCATGTTGCCTGCCCAACCGAGCCCATCCGCGCCGAGGTGCGTGGAGCGAGCCTCGTTAATTAGCGAATCGCGAACAAGCGGCAGGTTCAAAAACAAATGCGGCGCGAAGAGGAACATGCTTAACCCCACAACGGCGAGTGTCAATAAAACGCCGTGCAGGAGACCACGCCAATCGAACGGCTTTGCGCGAAATGCGACAATTCCCAGGGAGGCAAAAATGATGCCATAAGACAAAATCCCAGGGTATTTCTCCATGGTATTCAGCGCGGCGCAGATACATGCCAGGTAAAGCCAAACCTTCTTGTTTTCAGCAAGAAAAAGAAGACAGAACATCAGCACGGCAAAGGAGAAAAAGGTGTTGATGATGTCAGACGATAGATAATGAGAATGAATGATGAAGGGAGGGTAAAAACAAGTCAGAAATGCCGCGGGGATCGAAAAATCGATTCCTTTGATGAGTTTACCAATCTTCCAGGAAATCACAGGGACAAGCGCGCCAATAAAGGCAACTGATAAGCGTGCGTAAAAATAAAAAAACAAGGGATTTTCGTCATAAGCCCAGCCAAAATTCTTATGGAAAACCAATTTGCTCAACAGATTTAAAACGCCGAAAAGGAGCGTGTAGAGGACCTGATTTGGTTTGTTGTACTTACCTGAATCGAGCGTATGCCTCCGACTCATCTCTATTAACGGGTTCATAATGTATTGTTCGTCATGATGAGTGAGCAAAGGGAAGCTAAATTTTAAGCCGATGACACGAACAGCCAGAGCGATCAGAAAAATCCCAAAAGGAATTAGCCAAATGGCTGATTTTGAGTTAGCTGAGCGCCGCGCTGATTTGTCCATACCCAAATTATAACTGGACGGGCAATGATTGGATTAACACGAATGAGGCATCTACCCCAGAGATTTGCTGCCAAACAGGTTGAAAAGCCTGGGCACCTGCTCCTCCAGCGCCCAGGTTTCTGTGCGCCAGCTAAACCATTCTCCCACGCCGCCATATTCAAACGCCACAATCTCCGGTTCACGCCACGCGCCCGCTCTGATTTGGCGCGCCGCCCACTCTACTGGCTCCCAATCTTCTGACTGCATCTCAAAATGATCTTCCAAAAATCCGTGGTATCGGCGCAACCCGGTGATGTGCACTTCGCGCAGGCGGTCAAGCGGGAGCTGTTCAATATAGCGCTGGTAATCCATGTTTAACGTGTTGGCAGTGATGCGCGCATGTGAGATGTCTAATAACAGACCAGTGTCTGTCTCGATAATGGCTTTGCTGATCAGGTCTGGCTCACTTGGCAGGTATAATTCTGGGCTTGCCAAGTCAAATGGGAGATTCTCAGAGATTATCGGGTATCCCGCGAACCTCCGCTTCAGGATTTCAAGCTCCTTTATCCAAAGTTTCACCAGCTTTTTTCTGTCAGCCCTGCTGTAAGGTCTGAGCCCAGGCAAGGCTCCCAGGTGGCAGTTGACGTGCGGCGTGCTTGTCGCTTCGAGCAGGGCGCGCAGCCGATCAAAGTCCAGGGTGTCTAGCTGACCCATCCCAAGGGTGATGTCCAGATGCAGATAAGCAGGTTTAACTTCCAGGGCTTCCCTCAAGAGCCCCTCCCACTCGGGGCACTTGAAAAGGTCACAGTCAACCTTGCCAGCTTTTACTAACCCGGCGAGTTTCGTTGAGTAATTGACTGCAAAACGCATTTTTAACCTCACGCAGCCGCCGTTCGCGTTTCCTTATCTGAGAATGGGTCAAATTGAGTTTCTAAATCGTGGCGGAATTGTTTGGTGTAAAGATTGTAATACTGTCCCTTCTTCCGCAGCAGACTCTGATGATTCCCCTTCTCAACGATCTGTCCGCCGTCAATAACCATGATCTGGTCTGCCGATTTGATCGTTGAGAGGCGGTGCGCGATGATGAAGCTGGTTCGTCCGCTCATCAGCTGGTGCATGCCTTTTTGGATCAGGGCTTCTGTCAGGGTGTCTACTGAGCTGGTAGCTTCGTCCATGACGAAGATGTCGGGTTCCGCCAGAAGAGCGCGGGCGATGCTGACCAGCTGCTTCTGACCAACCGAGAGCTGATTACCGCCTTCGCCGACGTCCTGATTGTAACCGTGCTCAAAATTCATGATGAAGTCGTGCGCGCCAGCCAACCTGGCGGCTTGTTCGATTTCCTGATCGGTCGCGTCCAGCCGTCCATAGCGCAGGTTGTCGCGAATGCTTCCGGAGAAAAGATGCGGCACCTGCAGCACGACACCAATGCGGGATTGGATATCCTCGAGGGGATACTGCGTGTAGTCGTGTCCGGCGATCCGGATGACGCCTTCAGTCGGTTCATAAAAGCGGCAAAGCAAGTTGACGATGGTTGTCTTGCCTCCGCCAGTTGTGCCAACCAACGCCACTGTTTGCCCCTGGGGGATGGAGAAGCTTAGATTCTTGATAACTGGCTCGTCGTCTTCGTAATGAAAAGATACGTTCTGGAACTCCACCTCACCCGCAAGCGACTTAACAGGAATCAGGTTCTCGCGGTTGCGAATTTCAGGCTGCATATCCAACAGCGAAAAAACTCTTTCGGAGGAGGCGACCGCGTTTTGCATTTCGGCATACACCCGCGCCAGATCCTGAATGGGCCACAAAATAAACATGATGTACGAGATGAACGCCTGCATCACACCGATGCTCATCGTTCCTCCCGCCACCTGGACGCCGCCGCGCCACAGGATCAGCACCAGAGAAATGGCGCTGATGGTTTGGATGGTTGGTAAATAAATGGCAGAGAGGAGCGCGGCGCGATAGCTTTCCTGATACATGTTTGTGGAGAGCACTTTGAAATCGTTGAGGTTTTTTGCTTCGCGGCGCAGCGCTTTCACCACTCTCACGCCGGTGATGTTCTCGTTCAGAGAAGCGGTCATCTTGGAATTAGCCTTGCGCGACTGGCGATAGTGGTGATAAATCTTCACTCTGAACTTAAACGAGACAAAGATCATCAATGGCAGCGAGAGACCCACGATCAAAGCCAATGAGGGATTGAGCTTGATCATGAAGAAGAGCGCGAAGCTGATGTTCGTTACCGCCCAAATTGTGTCCAGCACGCCCCAAGTGAGCAAATCCGCCATCTTTTCGGTATCAGATGTCACACGCGACATAATCCAACCCAGAGGCGTTTTGCTGAAATAAGAAAGCGACAGGGTTTGGAGGTGATGGAAGAGATTTTTGCGAAAATCGTAGCGCAGCTGCTCACCGAGCAGCCCCATGATGTAAATCATCAGAAAAAAGCCAACCGTCTGCGCCAACACAATCATGGCGTAGTTGCGGAACAGGCTGATCATAATTGAAACATTACTCGCCAGGATGCCTTCGTCGATGATGCGTTTGTTGAGCACGTTATAGTAGGCATCCATAAAGGATACCGAGGCAATCCCGAGTACTGCCAGCAGCATTTGCGCCCAGTAGGGCTTAAG
>LUZV01000117.1 GCA_001603765.1 Anaerolineales bacterium Chloro_02
GCCAGAGCCCTTTTGCTCGCCATGCCCCTTTTTACATGCATTTCTCAACTCCCGTGGTGTGTGTCAACGCCCCCCCACGCCGCTTCGCGGCTTAGTTCTGCTTGCGCCGAGTTCTCAACACGCACGCGCCTGCGTGTTGAATCCAGGGGGGAAAACATTTCCTCCGCTCTTTTCCATCAGTCCAAATTTTGATAGCAAAATAGTATAAAATCTCCCGTTGCCCGCATATGGAAACATCGGGAGGCTTATCCTTCGAAACGAGCAGGGCTCAGCCTTACGGCAGTTTCCGCGGGGAACCGTGGAGGCTGCCACGTTGCACGTTCTTTTCAGGGAATTATTCCAGTTGGTATTTGCAGGGCATCACCGAGTCAAAACACCTTCCCGCCAGGCATTTTTACTCGTCGTGGTGAATATGCGAAGCCCGGAGGCCGCCTTAAACTAACCACGCCTGGAGATGAGTACAAGTCGTGAAGCTGCCGATTCGAACCGGGGATTTTCCGCCACTCCCAGGCCGATGATGTGTCAACAGATAAGACGCCGGCACCAAGGCATGAATCGACGCCAAACCTGACGAAGAAAAAGCCGATCCATGCCTTCCCGTGTTCCTATTCTCTAGCTGCCAACTTCAATAATATGGGGTGTAAAGAATCTGGTGGATAAAGTTTCGCTGTATTAAATTCATGAATCCCCTACTTTGTAAAGGGAAATATTTAAGAAACGATACGGTTTACGATTGATGATCGGATTAGCGCGGGGGCGTTTTCCTTCCACCTCCCACGTCGCTTCGCGGTCTACCTTGCCGTCCCATTTGTGTTGCTTATCGAGCGGCAGTTTCCATGCGAATGAAAGCCCGGCACGTGAAAGCCGGCACATCCGGCACAATTTTGTGCGCTCTCCCTCGGTTTTAAACAATGTTGTGCCGTTTTTATGGGATATTTTATCCTTCTTCTCCAATGAAAATCCCTCCAGGACTCACTCCGGACGGGCATGGAGCGTCTTGGCAAATCTATTGCTTGCCAAAGATCCGTGGACGTGGTTGAGACCATGGGCCGGCCGCAGGCGCTTTGTCGCAATTCCCATCCTCTGTGGAGTTCCGCCTGTGAGAGGGAAGACAAAATGACAAGGAAGATAGGGCTGTTATTCTCATTAAGCGGTACCATCTCCATTGTGGGAGAGGGGCAACTCCAGGCAGCTTTACTCGCCATCGAGCAAGTCAACAAGACAGCCGATTTTACCTTCGAACCGGTAATCAGAGACGCAAAATCGGATCCGCATGTGGCTGCCAGGGAGGCCTACAGCCTCTTCAAGGAGGCCAAGATCGATGCGCTGGTGGGATGCTACATGTCCTCGGTGAGAAATTCGGTCATCCCGGTTCTGAACGAAACGAACGGGCTGCTGCTGTATCCCACTCTGTACGAAGGAGGTGAGGTACACCCGAACATATTCTATCTTGGAGCCATCCCCAACCAACAGGTCGAGCCGCTGCTTTCATGGGCGATAGAACATATTTCGAACAATTTTGTTCTGGTGGGATCCGATTACGTCTATCCTCATCTAACCAACACCCAGGTGAGGCGGTGGGTTGAAAACGCGGGGGGTTGCATCCGCAATGAAACGTATTTCCCGCTGGGCAGCACCGACTTTCGGAACTTCTTCCAGGAATTCGGCAAGCTGTCCCAATTGCATTCGCCTCTGGTGGTCTTTTCAACGATCGTCGGTACCAGCACCGTCTCCTTCTACAAGGAATACAGAAGAAGAAACATAAGGTATCCCATCATCAGCCCCATCACATCGGAAAGAGAAATTCACTTGATGGGAAAAGCCGCTTCCGCCGGGCACATCTGCGGTTCGCCCTATTTTCGAACCATCGCCAGTGACATGAACCAAAAATTCGTGAATGCGTTCGAACGCCGCTTCGGCAACCAGCCTGTCAGTCGTGAAATGGCCGCGACCTACGATGCGGTGCACTTGCTCTGTGAGGGATATCGCCGTTTACCGAAACCTCTTTCCGGCAAGAATCAGTCTCAGAAAGTGCGGATGACCTTGAAGAATCTGTCTTCCCAGGGCATTCAGGGCAAAATTATCATAGATCCCGACTCGCAACATCTGTGGCAGTGGTCGCGAATCGGGCGCGTCAATGCTGAAGGCGACCTGGAAACCATCTGGGAGTCGCCGGGCCTGGTTCCTCCCAAAGTGGACACCAGCAAAAATACGTTAACCGTGAGAGGTCTCCAGGGTTCGCAAAGGGCGAGCGTGCATGCTTCCCTGGTCGGCGCCAATAAAGGCTTCCTGGAATGCACCCATCTGGCCGAGATAGCGGGGAAGGCTTCATGCAATGCGTTGATCACCGGTGAAACCGGCACGGGCAAGGAACTTCTTGCCCGGTATATCCACGAAGTCAGCCCCCGGCGCGACTGTCCGTTCATTCCCGTAAACTGCACGGCGATACCGCGCGAGTTGATGGAAAGCGAGCTGTTCGGCTACGAGGAAGGGGCCTTCACCGGGGCCAGGAAAGGCGGCAAGCCCGGCAAGTTTGAAATGGCCAACGGCGGGACCTTCTTCCTGGACGAAATCGGCGACATGCCCGCCGATCTCCAGGCCCATCTGTTACGGGTGATCGAGGAAAATGAAATATACAGAATAGGCGGCACCAAAGCCGTGCACCTCGATGTTCTGCTGATTGCGGCGACCAATAAGAATTTGCCGCAGGAGATCAGGAAAGGCACCTTTAGAAAAGATCTCTATTATCGCTTGAGCGGTTTTCACATTGCACTGCCCAATTTGTGCGACCGAATCGACGATATCCCCCTGCTGGCCGATCACTTTCTCGGACGCCTCTGCCGCGACAACGGCATTGAAAAAACGCTGGCCGCGGAAACCCTGGAGGTTCTGGAGAAGCATACATGGCCGGGAAATATTCGGGAATTGAGCAATGTCATCGAGAGGGCCTTCTATTTGTCCCAGGACTCCAAGGTCATCCGTCCTTGTGACATGCCCGGCTACATCACCAATAGCGAACCGCCGATCGATAAAAGAAACGGGACGCCAACCGTGACGGATGATGCCGACAGCCTCGCACCTCGCCGCATCGAAGGCATCGCGTCGGTAAAAGAAACGGAAAAGCGTCTCATCAGGCAAACCATCGCCTGCAGTGGTCACAACATGAGCCGGGCTGCGGCGTCGCTCGGCATATCGCGAACAACGCTGTACCGGAAAATCAGGGAATACCAGGTCGAAACGGCCGTCTACGGCAAGACCCGGTCCAAAGTGGCGGTTGTGGACGGGAAATAAAACCGTCCCCTGCCCGGCTGCAGGATGAAGATACACAAAGAGCGGGGAAAACGTTTCCGCCCCGCGCACTCACGGGATCAATGCCGTTGACTTTAAGCTCCTCCCCTCCCCCTGCCCCTCCCGCCAAGGGAGGGGAGTTCATGTGGAGTGTCACCCCTAAAACAGCATTGCCGCCAAGAGAGGGGGAGTTCATGGAGGGCAGCCCCCAAAGTCAACGGTACTGCCATCCGGGATTCAGCCGCAAGCGCGTGCCGAGCACTCGGCGCTGCGCCAATTGAGCGGCGTAGGGGGTGTGGGGGCAAAGCGCCCCCACGCGTTTTGGTATCAGGAGGGAATTCCGCTGATCGTGCATTCGGAAGTGCCGACCGTCGGCCGTGTGATTTCCTCTACGTTTGTCCTGGCCTTTTCAGGATCGGTCACCCAGGTCCTGTAGAACTCATACGGACAGGCGGCCACCCCCCGCTGATCGGCGCCTTTTGAATTGAGGCACCCGGTATATCCCCTGTGAAGCAGCTTGAAGAGGTGGTTCTGAGACTGCCAGGTTCTTCTCGCATCCCGGATGGCGCTGACCGACAGTTCGGCGTATTGATTTTCCATCGGTGACTCACCGCACTCGCCCAGCGCCCTTCCGTCAAAGCCGACCAGAGCGGAATGTCCGAAATAATAGTAGACTCCGTCAAACCCCGCGGCGTTGGCCACGGCGACGTAGCTGTTGTTCGCCCAGGCCATCGCCCTCGCCATCAGTACCTGCTGTTCCTTTGCCGGATACATATACCCCTGGCACCTGACGATGAGTTCCGCCCCCCTCATGGCGCAGTCTCTCCAGATTTCCGGATAATTCCCGTCGTCGCAGATAATGAGGCTGATCTTCAGCCCCTTCGGCCCCTCGGTCACGTAAGTGCGGTCTCCGGGGAACCAGCCCTCGATCGGGCACCAGGGCATGATTTTACGATACTTTTGTACGATTTCGCCCTGGTCGTTCATGAGAATCAAAGTGTTGTACGGGACGCAGTCGGGATGCCGTTCATGTTTTTCACCCGTAAGCGAGAAAACGCCCCACAGCTTATTCTTCCGGCAGGCTTCGGAGAAAATCGCGGTCTCCTCTCCCGGAATTACGGCCGACAGTTCCATGCATTCCTTTGAATCGTAGAGTATGCCTTCCGTGCTGTATTCCGGGAAAATGATCAGATCGAGCCCGGGATGTCCTATCTTTGCCCCTTCCATGTAGTCCGCAATTTTATGACAGTTGTCGATGATCTCCTTCTTCGTATGGAATCGGGGCATGCCGTAATTTACCACCATCACACCCGCAGTGTCGTTACTGGACGAAATGTCACCATGCCTCATTTTTGCTCTCCTCTATGCGGTTGACCGGATCGCGTGCCGCTCGAAATCACTCAAGCGCACGGCAGCGGGAGCGGTTTGCCCCCCTTTATTTTTCTCTAAGAAAGCCAGGGCCAGGTCTTCGTCAGAATGAAGTAACCCGACCCGCCCGTGGCGATGCCGTTTATCATGGCCCAGATGCCCGTGGCCTTTGCGATGTTTTTCCCAAGGCCGAGCAATAGAAAGAACATGAACCAGAGGGTTGCCCACATCAGCCAGAGGATAAACATCCCCGTATCCGGGAAAACGGTAAAAGCGGTAGGCAATGCGACGCAGGCTACCAATAAGCTATACCAGCCGAGCCCTTTGCTATCCAGGTTCCAGGTCGCGTTGATCGCCACCCACAGATAAGTGAACGCGAAAAGAAGGGACTGCATTGCATAGAAATACGGGGTAATCTGGCTGCCTTCCCAGACGACCGTCCTCATGACGCCGGCAAAAACCAGGACCCCGGTGAAGAGATTCATCGGAATGACATGCTTGTCCTCCAGTGTGCCAAGAAGCCACAGCGCATTAATGAACAGGACAAACCCGACATACAATAAAGAACACCCTAACATTCCCATAGCTACTCACCCCCCCATTACAATCTCATGAATTAGAGATTATCAGGCTATGAAATGTCCTTATCTACTTGACAGATCCAGGCGGAAGAGTCGTACTCTCGTCAATTATAATTCTATTTAGGAAATCACTTCATCATAGGCATATCTTAGTATTTGAAGAGTTAT
>LUZV01000118.1 GCA_001603765.1 Anaerolineales bacterium Chloro_02
GCTGTTCAGGAGGTCGCCTTCACATTGGCGAACGCGATCGCTTATATTGAGGCAGCGATTAAGACCGGCATGGATGTGGATAAATTTGCGTCACAGCTTTCATTTTTCTTCAATTCGCATAACAACTTCCTGGAAGAAGTTGCCAAGTTCCGCGCGGCACGCAGACTTTACGCGCGCATCATGAAAGATCGTTTCGGCGCGAAATCAGCCAATTCGCAAAAATTGCGATTCCATACACAAACGGCAGGTTCCACACTGACCGCGCGGCAGCCGGAAAACAACGTTGTCCGCGTAACGCTACAAGCTCTGGCGGCTGTTTTGGGTGGAACCCAATCGCTACATACCAACAGCATGGATGAGGCGCTGTGGCTTCCAACCGAGCGCTCTGTCCAGGTTGCTCTGCGCACCCAGCAAATCATCGGGTACGAGTCTGGTGTGGCGGATACGATTGACCCGTTAGGCGGCTCATTTATGGTTGAGCATCTGACTGATGAAATTGAAAAGCAAGCGCTGGAATACTTGCGGAAGATTGATGAAATGGGCGGCGCGCTGAAAGCGATCGAAAACGGCTATGTGCAGGGTGAAATTCAAAACGCTGCATTTGCCGCTCAAAGACGGCTTGAAAGTGGTGAAGACATTGTTGTCGGTGTGAACAAATTTACCGTGGAAGAACAAATCGAACTTGATTCGCTCAAGATTGACCCGAGGATCGAGTCCGATCAGCAGGAAAAACTGGCAGCCTTACGAGCTACAAGGGACCCCGAACTGACCGCAGCTCTGCTTGCCAGGCTCGAGGCTGCGGCTCTGGGCACTGAAAATATGATGCCAATCATTATCGAGTGTGTTGAAAACAAACTGACATTAGGCGAGATTTGCGGCAGGCTGCGAAAAGTCTGGGGCGAATATCGCGCGCCAACTTATATATAAGGAGTCTGATGAGCAAGGTAAAGAAAATCAATCATGTAGCCATCGTCGTACGAGATATTGAGGAGTCTTTGAAGTTTTGGGAAACAGCCATGGGGCTGAAGTTAGACCATATTGAAGAGGTTCCCTCGCAGGCTTCAAAAGTAGCCTTTATTCCAGTTGGTGATAGTGAAATTGAGTTGGTCCAGCCTACCACTGCGGACTCAGGGATGGCGGCTTATCTTGAAAAACGAGGCGAAGGAATGCACCATCTTTGTGTGGAGGTTGAGGACATCGAAGCCAAAATACAGGAACTTCGGGAGGCAGGAGTGCGGCTGATCAACGAAACTCCACAGGTGCTGCCGGGGCGAAAAATGGCTTTTATCCACCCAAAATCGACCAGCGGTGTGTTAGTGGAACTCTATGAAATCACCGCAGCGGGATAAACACTGCCGGCACAATACAACCTACCACGACAGAGAAAGGGAGCAACAATGATTATCACGAATGGCAAGATTGTTACCTGGGGTGACCCAAACGAAATCCTTGAAGGGCAGGCTTTACTGGTCCAGGATGGCTTGATTCAGGCGATTGAAGAAGAAGCAAATTTGCGATCTGCCCATCCGGAGGAGGAAATTCTTGACGCGCAGGGTCAGATCGTGATGCCTGGATTAATTTGCGCGCACACGCATTTTTATGGCGCTTTTTCGCGTGGAATGGCTATTCCAGGTGAACCGTCAAGAAATTTCCAGGAAATTCTTGCAAATTTGTGGTGGAAGCTTGACAAAGGTTTGGACGAAGACGGCGTTCGGTATTCAGCGTTGGCGCTGCTGGCAGATGCCACGCGATATGGGTGCACTACCTTATTTGATCATCACGCTTCGCCCAGTTGCATTGACGGTTCCTTGGATATTGAGGCGGAGGCGGTAAACCAGTCCGGTTTGCGCGCGTCGCTTTGCTACGAAGTAACTGACCGGGATGGAGAAGAAAAAGCCCTCGCGGGGATCCGCGAAAATGGACGATTTATCAGCGGCGTTGAGGCAGGGAAATATGGCGATATGCTGAAGGCTCATTTTGGGCTGCACGCCAGTTTAACCGTCAAACCCGCCACGCTTGAAAAATGCCTGGCGGAGAACAACGGAAGGGCCGGTTTCCACAGCCATGCCGCTGAGGGAATAGTAGACCAGGAAGATTCATTGAGCAAATATGGAAAACGCGTGGTTGAGCGGTTCGCGGATGCTGGCATTTTGGGAGAGAAAACGATTCTGGCACACGGCGTTCACGTCACTCCTCATGAAATAGACTTACTGGCGCAAAGCGGCACCTGGCTTTCGCATCAACCTCGCTCTAATATGAATAACGCGGTTGGCGTTGTGCCTGTTGAAGAGATGTTGAGACAAGGGGTGAAGGTCTGCCTCGGAAATGACGGATTTTCGAACGCGATGTGGCAGGAGTGGTTCTTTGCTTATCTGCTGCAGAAAGATCATCAGGCGGACCCAAGGGCAATGAATGGCTATGATGTGATTAGGCTGGCGGTTGAGAATAATTCGAGACTTGCTACGCAAACTTGGGGAGGATTGCGCATAGGCAAGATGGAGAAGGGCGCCGCTGCGGACATTATTTTCGTGGATTACCATCCTATTACTCCCATGCACGCTGGGAACTTGCCCTGGCATATCTTGTTTGGGTTCCGGGATGGATTGGTAACTACCACGATTGCTGGCGGAAAAATATTGATGAAAAACCGCGAATTACTTTATCTGGATGAGACTGAAATTGCGGCAAAAGCAACCGAAGCCGCCATTCGTTGCTGGGAAAAAGTAAAAACATACTAGAGGAGCGATAAATGTCTTATACGATTGGAATCATCGGAGGTACAGGTCGGGAAGGGCGCGGGTTAGGCTACCGCTGGGCAAAAGCGGGGCATAAGATCATCATTGGATCGCGAACTGAGGAGAAAGCTCTTGCGGCTGTGGAGGAACTAAAAGGCAGGCTGCACGGTGAAGGCGACGTAAGCGGTACAACGAATGATAAGGCTGTTTTGGCATGCGATATTGCCGTGCTGACTGTGCCTTACTCAGCCCACCGCGACACGCTCGAAGGATTGAAAGCTGAGCTTCAGGGCAAACTGCTCATTAATGTGGTTGTGCCATTGGTGCCGCCCAAGGTAACCCGAGTTCAAATGCCTGAGGAAGGCAGCGCTGCTCAGCAAGCTCAAGCCATCCTTGGCGACAATGTCAAGGTGGTAGCGGCATTCCAAACTATTTCATTTGAGCACTTGCTCTCTGGTGAGGATATCGATTGTGATGTGTTGGTTGCAGGCGGCGATAAAGACGCGCGTGAAATTGTGATTGGGTTGGCGGCGGATATCGGGCTTAAGGGCTGGGATGCTGGCGTGATCCAAAACGCGGTTGTGGTGGAAGGATTGACTTCGATTCTGATCGGTCTAAATTTGAAATATAAGGTTCCTTCCGCGGGAATTAGAATTACAGGAATAGATGGCTAAGCCGAAACAGCTCACATATTACGCGCTTCAGGGAATTCCGCATATTCGCCCAGGTGATAACTTAGGCGAAATAATCTATTCCGCAATTCATGACAATGGTCTCTTCCTGCAAGATGGGGATGTTTTGATCCTCGCGCAGAAAATTGTGTCCAAGTCCGAAAATCGGCTGGTGAATCTGAGCACGGTTACGCCTTCTCCCAAAGCTATCGAGTTGGCGCTTTACCTGGAGAAAAGACCAGAATTGGTGGAATTAATCCTTCAGGAAAGCAACGAAGTTGTACGGACGCGTCCAGGAACCATCATTGTTGAACACAAATCCGGTTTTATTTGTGCCAACGCAGGGATTGACCACTCCAACGT
>LUZV01000119.1 GCA_001603765.1 Anaerolineales bacterium Chloro_02
TGGGTTTGAAGGCGCTGGATTCGTTGGAAGAGCCAAAAGTGAACTCGTCGAGGTTGGCTTTGCCCAGGATCAGCGCGCCGGCGTCAATCAGCTTCTGCACCGATGTAGCGGTGTAAGGCGGCTTGAAATTCGCCAGGATGCGCGAGGCGGCAGTGGTCTCAACACCCCGCAGGGTGAAAATATCTTTGATGGAAACGGGCACGCCAGCCAGGATGCCGGGGTCTTCGCCTGCCGACACTTTGCAGTCGACTTCAGCGGCTTGCTGGAGGGCGAGGTCTTCGGTGAGGCGAATGAAGGCGTGCACTTTTTGCTCTTCGGATGGGGCAAGTGCTTTTTGTTCAAGGCTGCCAGGAACCCCATCAACCGCATGGATTTGCGCGAGAGATGCCTCAAGCGTTTGGCGAGCGCTCAGTTCGCCAGCGCGCACTCTGGCAGCAACCTGAAAGGCTGAAAGTTGGTGGAGGCTCATTTGGCTCCTTTCACGTCCGGGACGGCGAACATGCCGTCTTCCGTTTCGGGCGCGCCAGCCAGGATTTCGGCAGAGGCGGCGAAGCGTTGGATGACATCAGCGCGCGGACCCGCGCCCTGGCATTGAATGCCGTGCAGCGTGGGTTGGATGCCATCCTCGAGCGGCACTTGCAGCAGCGCGTTCACGGAGCTGAGCTGGTGATTCATCTCGGTCAGCAGGTAGGCGCCTTCTTCCTCGGTGAGTTCCAGCGCCGCCAGCCCGACCAATTTTGTAAACAATTCGGAAGTAATTTTTTGTGGTCTCATTGTGATCCGATCCGTTATGCTTTTCAGCAGATCATCTATTATTTGGGTTAGTTTATCATAATCCTATTGACAAATACCTCACTCGTGGACATGCAGGTAATTCACTGTTTATTCGCAATTTTTGCGTGGCAAACGGGCAAGGGTTGAATAATGAGGTATGAAGTCTTCAGGGTGATAGGCACTGACGAAACTCAGTTAGGAAGAAATTATTCGACGTTAATCCGACCTATGCTAACCTGGCACATTGTGACTTAAATAAGACAAGTACTATAATGAAAGGTGAGGTTTTTTCCACTTACAAGGGGAGCAGATCTGAAGCATTACTACGGAGAAACATGAAATGAAAAAGCACAACAAAACAATGTTGATTGGCTTGGTGGTTATCGCTGCTCTTGTTGGGGCAACATCGTATTTCTTCTCCGTCGCCAGCGGTCAGAAGGATCCTCGTTTCGATTTCGAAAAGATTGATTATTCCTTTGAGGAAACAAAAATCGCCAACATCACTGACCCGGCAGAAAGGGCGACGAAAAAGGCTTCTCTGGATGGGATGAGAGTATTTGAAACCCAACAATACTGGGGAGACAAGACCGCAAGGGCGTATGACGGCGCAGTGGTCTGGACTGAACCCGCGCCGGAGGATATGGTGGGAGAAGTAATTTATGGAATCCAAGAGGATTTCCAATTTTATTTGTTCTGGCGGGAAGCCAAAGCGACTAATGGCTGGGTTGGTATTGTGAACGGGCATAATTGGTCGGTAGTAGCAGGAGCCTGGGTAAGGGACCCTGAACAAGGATTGGTACAGATTAATTTACCTAATGGGAAGGAAACCGCTATCGTCTTTCTGGAGACACCGGAGAAGGTCGGGGCTTTGAGAATTGAGGAGGTAGTCGGCACACGGGTGAGGTTGAGCGCGGAGAAGAGCGACAAGATGTATTATGTGGATTTGCTGGCACGCTGTTTTGTCCCTGATATGTTCACCATTGTCTCCACAGCCACGCCTCTTCCGACCTCTACTCCTATATTGACAACGCCTTTGCCGAGCCCAACCTGGTCCTGGTATCAATACCCGGTGCCAAATCAGCAGCCAAATTCGCGGCTGTCGACACCCTACCCATAAAAATTGTGATCAGATGACCGCATATCCTTCCAGCGAAACAAGGCTGGCAGGATGTGTTGGGTGTTTTCCAGCAGCAGAGCGGGCAAGCTAGGCTATACTTGATTCAATCGGAGTATCAAGATGAACGAAAGAAAACCGTTGCCAGAACGTTTAGACCGGGAAACTGTGTTTGAGAGTGACTATTTAAAGCTATATCTCGACCGGGTGCGCCAGCCGAACGGCTATGTGATTGAGAAGTTTCACTACGTAGAATACCCGCGTCCAGCGGTGGGCGTGGTGGTGGAGAACGATCAGGGGCAGGTGGCGCTTTGCCGCGTGCCGCGCTACACCAGCATGACCAATGACTGGTCGGTGCCGGCTGGGGGTGTGGAGAAGGATGAAGACGTCTTGGAATCCGCCCGACGTGAGGTTTGGGAGGAAACCGGCTTTGAATCCGCGGATCACCGACTGATCTACACCTATTATCCCCAGCAGGGCAGCAGCAACAAGCTGTTCCAGGTTGTGTTTTGTCGGGCTGGCGAATGCACCGGCAGCTTTGACCCGGATGAGATCAGCGAGGTGGGGTGGTTTGCGAAAGCGGAAGTGGAAGAACTGATCGCTCGCGGCGAAATGCGGGATGGGCTTGGGCTGACCGCGCTGCTGCTGTGGCTGCAGAGTGTGTAGGCAGGCAACCCTACGAATTTTGGTCCGACGGGTGATCGCCCTGTTATACCGGTTATTCTCTTATCCATTAAAATCAAACTATGCTTGAGAAAGAGAAGGTTTCTCCCGCTAAGAAAATCCCCCTTGCAACGACCCTGTTCATCATTGGGCTTGGGGTTTACTTGCTGACGCGCTTTATCGCGCTCGATAAATTCCCGATCTATTTCTTCTCTGACGAAGCCATTCAGACAATGACCGCCAAAGACCTCCTGAGCCGCGGGCTGAGGGACGCTAATGGAGGTTTGTTCCCGGTTTATTTTGAAAACGGCGGGCAGTATAACCTCTCATTTTCGGTTTGGCTGCAGACGCTGATCGCCTGGCTGCCCAACTCTGTTTGGCTCACGCGCGGATTGCCCGCGTTTTTCAGCCTGATTTTTCCTCTCAGCGCCGGGTTCTTCCTGCGCGACCACCTTAAAGCTCGTTTTTGGTGGCTGACCCCCTTTCTGGTTAGTGTCATTCCAGCGTGGTTTCTCCATTCCTGCACCGCTTTTGAGACTGCTCTCGGCGCGTCATTTTATTGTTCGTTTTTGCTGCTATATGCCAATTACCGCCTTAAGGATCGTCGCTGGCTGATCCCCGCTTTGGCTGCTGGCGCGCTGGCTTTTTATAGCTACAGCCCATTGCAGCTGGTGGTGGTTTTAACCGGCGCGTTTTTTTTGATCCTGGATTGGCGCTATCATTTTGCAGACCAAAAAAGCTGGCTATTGGGTCTGGCAGCTTTGTTTCTGCTTGCCGCTCCGTTTTTCTTTTTCCGCCTGACGCACCCCGCCGCTTTTGGGCAGCATTTGCGCATCGTGCACTCCTATTGGGTCAGCGGAGCGAGCCCCCTCGAGAAGATTGGTTTGTTCCTGACGCGCTGGTTGAAGGGTTTCAACCCGCTCTACTGGTTCTTCCCGAACGACCAGGATCTTATCCGCCACCAAATGAAGGGCTATGGGCATTTTCCCTGGGCATTCTTGCCCTTCCTGCTAGTGGGTTTGCTGCGCTGCCTTCGCAAGATAAAGGAGCCTGCCAACCGAACAGTTCTGGTCGCGCTTTTTCTCGCGCCAAGCGGCGCGGCACTGGTGGATATGGCGATCACGCGTTTGCTCGTTATGGTCGTGCCGCTGGCGATTTTGACGGCACTTGGGGTGGACATTGCCCTTTCCTGGCTCAGCGATAAGCTGAAAATACAGCACGCGCCAGCGCTCGGCCTGGCGCTGATTTTAACGGCTGCGACGGGTTGGATAACGCGCGACGCGCTGACGAACAGCCCAACATGGTTTCAGGATTATTCGCTTTACGGTATGCAGTGGGGCGGGCAGCAGGTCAGCGCAAAGATTTTGGAGTTCAAGCAAGCTCATCCGCAAGCAAAATTGACCCTCAGCCCGACCTGGGCGAACAACACAGATGTGATCATGCGCTACTTCCTGGGCGATCCACTGCCGATCCAAATGGGCACGCTCAGCGCTCACAACGACTATTTCATTCCTTTTGAGGCGAATGAGGTCTTCATCCTGCCTCCCGAAGAATTTACCGCCCTGCTTGCGAACCCAAAATTTACTGATGTGCAGACGTTGGATGCTCTGGCATATCCGGACGGCAATCCCGGTTTTTACTTTATTTCCCTGGCGTACTCACCAGCCGCCAAAGCGATGTTTGAAGCCGAGCTGGCTGAAAGGTTGATACCGCGCGTTGAAAAGATTAATTTGTTCGGTCAGATAGTTGAAGTAACCTATCCGATGTTAGATATTGGCGAGGTCGCGGACGCTTTTGACGGCAACCGCGCCACGCTGATCCGCACTTTTGAAGCTAACCCGCTCAACCTGACCCTGAAGTTTCCCGAGGGGGCAGAAATGCGCTCTGTCGCGGTTTGGTTGGGGAATGCCCGCAGCAGTGTGAAGGTGGAGTTGATCGACAGCCAGGGAATGCGCCGCCAATTCAGCGCGTATGACCCTGGCACCGAGGCAATTCACCCGGTGTTGGTGGATTTCGGAGAGACGCTGCACATCTCGTCCCTAAATTTGAGTGTGGAAACCCTGGATGAAGCTACCCCCACACACGTTCACCTTTGGGACGTGGAGTTTAGATAAGGAAGATGCAAAATTGAGGAGATTCAACTTGTAAAGGGGGTTCGTGTTTCCTGAGTGAGGTCTGTTATAATCACTCGGCGCGGCAAGTTCAAAGCCGCAATAAAATGGAGACACATGGAAGAGACTAAACAAAATACGATTAAGAACGACCACGTCGTTCAGATTGCCTATAACCTGACAGTTGACGGAAAAGAAGTGGAGTCGGATCTGTTAGAGTATCTGCACGGTCGCGGGAACATCATTCCCGGGCTCGAAAAGCCGCTTGAGGGCGCAAAAGTTGGCGATACTCTTGAGGTGATCGCTAAAGCCGAGGATGCTTATGGTGAGTTTGACCCTGACTCGGTTATCACAGTCAGCCGGGATTCATTCCCTCCAAACTTCGAGATC
>LUZV01000120.1 GCA_001603765.1 Anaerolineales bacterium Chloro_02
CAACCGGCTTATGCCCCTGACTGATAACCGCCACCGCGTCCACCAAATCCCAATGATCTTTTGGCGCGATGCTGACGGCATAGGAGCTGGCGTCATCCTGCCCAGGGAGCCATTCCACGAAACCATCCGGAACGGATCGGCTGGCTGAGCCCGAGCCCAACCGTGCCAGCCGTGAAAGCTCTTTTTGGCTCAGATCTAATCCTGCTGCCTTGCTGGCTGCCAGCGCGAGAGCCGCGAACGCGGAAGCAGAGGATGCGATCCCTGCGCCGGTGGGAAAGTTGTTGGCGGAAGTAACCCTGGCATGGCTTGTGATCCCAGCCAGCGTCCGCACATGGTCAAGAAAGCTGCCAACCCGCTTCAGCCCAATCCCATAGTCGGGCTCGCCATTGAGTTCAAAGGTATCCTGGTCGAGCGACTCGTCAAACCAAACGCTGGTTCTGCTCTCCATCCCGCTCAAATTCATCGAGATGGAGCCGTTGAGCGGCAAGCGTAGGGCGTCATCGCGGTTACCCCAGTATTTAATGAAGGCAATATTTGGATGGGCGATGGCAGTTATTTTGGGTTCCATAATTGATCTCCACCGAGAATTATAGCTTACCTCGCCCCGGGGAACATCGTGACAAAACGCGGATCAGGCTCAATCCGCCGTGTGCTGGATTTGTCAGGCACCCTTCGATCAGGATGCGGTATTTATTGGAATCACAGTTCTTATGCCGCGAATGAGAAGAGGCAGACCTTTTGAGAATACCTCACCCCCGCTGCTATTGTTTGATACAAGATAAAACGAGAAGACCCCGCCAGGTTATTCCGCAGCCTCGTGCGCGACGGATTGCCACACTTTCAGATGTTCTCTAAGTTCATCCGGGTCGTCAAGATAAAAAGAGGTCTGCAGGCAGCCGTAAGGGGCAGTCGTGAAGGCGTGCAAAGCCAGTCGAGTGTGCCCCGGCAGGATAGTCTCAGTCTTAAAATAACCAAAACGCTCCAGCTCGCCGTCCAGGTCAGTGATTACTTCCAACTTCTCAGCTTCAGCGCGCGCCTTTAGGTTCGCCAAAAGGACGTGGCGGTTTTTTTCACCGCTGTATGCGAAAATCGTGGTCAGAATTGTGGAGCCCTTGCGCCAGAAGACAACGTGATCGCCGTCTTTTCGCTGCTGGTAACCCTGCGGTATATCAATGCTCCATTCAGCAGAAAGTTGGTATCTCATGCCTCTGATTATATCCTTAACTGCTGTTCAGACCTATTATTTGACCAAAAAGCTGAATTTCAGCTTCCTGCCTTGACAGTCTTGCCGCTCGAGGTTAGAATTTCATTCCGTTGCCGAGTTAGCTCAGTTGGTAGAGCATTCGACTGAAAATTGAAGGGTCCACAGTTCAAGTCTGTGACTCGGCACACAAAATAACCGCTTGTGAGAACAGGCGGTTTTTTGTTGCTCGCGACGAAGATTGGGTTTTAACTTCAATTCCCCCGTCGCGAAGCACCGCAAACCGCGGACAAAGGCTATAATTAACGCATTGAATTACAGGAGTAATGACCATGAAAATCGGATTAATTACAGCGGGAAGTGACAGCACTGGCGTCAACTCCGCTATACGCGGATTTGGCAAAGCTGTTGCCAACATCCCCAATACGGAAGCAATCGGTTTTAGAGATGGCTTCCTGGGCTTGATCGAGGACCGCAAGGTGAACCTGCTCGAGGGTACCATGCTCTCAGGTATTCTCACCCAAGGCGGCACCATCCTCGGCACAAGCCGCCACGCGCCTGAAGAAATGCCCAGTCCGCAGGGGCCAATTGACCGCACGCAAGAAGCGGTAGACACCTATCATCGCAACAATCTTGATGCCTTGGTAATCATCGGCGATAAAAAAAGCCAAGCTTCCGCCTATCACCTGAGTCAGGCTGGCTTAAATATTATCACCATGCCCAAATCCACTGAAAACGATATCCCCCTGACCGATAAATCCATCGGGTTCGACAGCGCCCGCGAGATCGCCACCCAGGCTATCGACCGCCTCCACACCAACGCCAACGCTACCCACCGCATTATGCTCGTGGAGCTCCTCGGCAATTCTTCCGGATGGCTGACCATGGGCGCGGGGTTGGCAGCCGGCGCGGACGTGATCCTCATCCCTGAGATCCCCTATGAGTTCGATGTCATCATTCAGGCAATCCACCGCCGCAAAGCAGCCGGACGCAATTTTTCATTGGTAGCTGTCGCCGAAAAAGCCAAGTCCAAGGAATTGGTGGATTTTATGGAACTGGCTGCCAGCAAAAGGGCTTCGAGCCTTGAAGAACAGGGGCAGGCTCTTGAGCGCATCGAAAACAACTACTCCGCTCAAACGCTTCTTTTGGCGCGCCGACTTGGTGAAGCCACTGATCTCGAGACCCATATCACCATCCTCGGTTCATTAGTTCGCGGCGGGACGCCAACCGCGGCTGACCGCCTGCTAGCAAACCAACTGGCGGAATGGAGTGTGTGTATGGCGATGGAAGGTCAGTTTGGAAGAATGGCTTGCCGGAAAGATGGTTCGGTCAGCAGCGTGGCGCTCTCGGATGTCGCTGGAAAAAACAAAGCCATGCCTCTCGATCACGATTGGATCCGCGGCTCATTCCAGGTTGGCACCTGCCTCGGGGTCTCCGAACTGCCAGCATAATCAAATAACCAATCAAAAGACCTGTCCGAATGAGACAGGTCTTTTGATTTAGTTGCGCTGAGACCTGGGGTGATTAGGCTGACGCTCTATTTAGAATAGAAATCCTTGCGAATTTGAGGGTCGCGCCCCAAACCAGCCTCGAAGATATCCATCAGATTATCAAATAAATCTTGTGTGTGGGTGTCATCAATCGAAGACGCCCGCCCGGCGGCAATCTCGTTTGCGGTTCCGCCCATCCGTTCTGCCAGGTAAGGTGCAATCCCACCCTCGATGATCTCGAGGATAAATGCCGCCATGTCCACATCCACCCAAGTCGCTATGTCATCATGGAGAATGCCCTGGGTTAAAAACGCGTGAAAGCGCCCATCACCGCTCATCCGTTCGCCAGTCTCCGGATCAATGCTGCTGAGGTTGGGCGAGCAGAGCCGTTGAACGCGCTCGATGCTGGCGAGTTGTGGGTACCTCAGCTGAAACTCAACCGCCGCCAGAAACACTCGCCTCAGATAGCGAAAGGTGTCCAGGCTGACTGATTCAAGCGGCAGATTGCTGACGATTTCGAGCTTCTTTTGCCGCACAATGGAAAGGATATGCCCATACAGATCGTCCATGTTCTCAAAATACTGGTAAAACGAGCCTTTAGCGATACCGGCTGCGCTGACGATGGCATTGACAGAGGCGCACTGCGGAGTTTTGGAGGCAAATTCAGCGATCGCCGCAGTTTCAATCTGATGGCGCTTTTCTTCTGACAATTTATTGAACGTTTCTTTGGGCATAAGCTTCCTTGAGTTGATGTGACTATTCGGTCATATTCTACGATTATCCGACTCAGCTGTCAATATCCAATCACAACCGCGCTGGCAAAGCGGAAAACAACCACCTTACCCCTCCAATTATCGGTTAAAATGATTGTCATGCAGCACATCTACTCAACCTGGCGCTCTGAATACATCGGACGGGACAAGCGCAACGAAGGCTGCGCCTTTTGCCTTGCCTTGGAAGAACCGGATAGCCCCGCCAACTTGATTTTTTACCGAGGTGAAACCTGCTTTGTGATCCTCAACCTCTTCCCCTACACCAGCGGTCATCTCATGGTTGTACCTTACACCCACACCAATCAGTTTTCTGATCTCCCACGCGAAACGCTCGACGAAATGATGCTGTTGGTGCAGAAGGCAGTGCGCGTGATGGAAGAGGTCTATCACCCTCAGGGCTACAATATTGGGCTCAACCTCGGCGAAGCAGCCGGCGCAGGGATCGCCGCCCACATGCATATGCACGTCGTCCCGCGCTGGCAAGGTGACTCCAACTTCATGTCGATCATCGGGCAGACCCGCGTCATGCCCGAAGACCTGGGGCTTACGTACGAACGCCTTTCACAGGCGTGGCAGGCTGACCGCGGTTAAGCCGCTTTTCGTCAGCCGTTTGCCATTCAATCCGTTATTTGCTTAAGAAAGCGCGTTAAGACCGCTTGCCCGATGGGTGAATTTGTTGTTTCAGCCACGAGGCAGTTGGGCTTTCGTGCTGCCGCAGCACCAATACCGAGGCGCTTGAACCCTTCACGACCCTTTCGACAATTTCGCCAAAAGGCATCGCGGGGTTAGCCTGTCCTTCAT
>LUZV01000121.1 GCA_001603765.1 Anaerolineales bacterium Chloro_02
TTATTCCCAGGTCGGATATTTTTGGAAGAAAATTCGACCCCGTTCCAGTAAACTCCGTTTTTTTCTCTCTTCTGTCTGAGGCCCCAAATTCTCGCGCTCACAGGCATGCCCCTCTTTGAGAGGCTCCGCCGCAAAACCTTCCTCCAAAAGCAGTTGCCACGCCCCACGCGGTTCGAAATTAAGCCGCCGCGAACCGGCCGTTGCCGCTTGACAGAAGCGATGGAGAAATGCAAGGATTCGGGCAAGAAACATGCGGAAACGGGGCTTTACATTGCTTGAGGCGTTGGTCGTCATTGCCATTGTGGCGGCGCTCGGGGCGCTCATTATTCCGTGGGTCTTTAACTACGTCCGCTCGGCCAAGTACCACGCCGACCACCAGACCCTTACCGTCCTCAATGATGCCATCACGCGCTACAAGTGCGAAGGCGGCAACGTGAGCGCTCTGACGGCGGGGATGGACTACACAAATTTGCTCACGCGCTTGCGCACGCCCGTTGACTGGTGCGGTTTTGATCACCAGTTCCTCACGAGCCAAGGCCAATATGACAAGGCCAAGACCGTCGCCTCAACTGGCAGCGGTAGAAGCTTCCGCCTGACACAGTATGACACGTATTCGGAAGAGACTGGCGGATCGTATAGCCTGGGCGGGGGCGCGGGAAGTAATCCGGTTGTGGCGGTGGCGATGGCAGGGGGCAGCGATCACAGCTTGTTTTTGAAGACGAATGACACCCTTTGGACCGCAGGGTTGAACAACTATGGTCAGTTGGGGGATGGAACAAACACCAATCAGACAACTCCTGTTCAGATTGCAACCGAAGTGGCTGCATGCGCCGCAGGCTACAACCACAGTTTGTTTGTGAAAAAGGATGGCACGCTGTGGGCAGTGGGGAACAATGGCTATGGACGACTGGGTGATGGGACAACGACAGAGCGAACTTCCGCTGTGCAGGTTGCAACCGATGTGGCTGCCTGTGCAGCGGGTGGCTCTCACAGCCTGTTTTTAAAAACTGATGGCAGCTTGTGGGGAATGGGGAGAAACTACTATGGCCAGTTGGGAGATGGAACGACGTCGGATCGGGCGACCCCTGTACAAATCACAACCGGAGTGGCAGCCTGTGCCGCGGGGGCCGTCCATAGTTTGTTTTTGAAAACCGATGGTTCCCTTTGGGCCATGGGAAACAACGCCAATGGCCAGTTGGGTGATGGGACAACGACAAACCGAACTTCCCCTGTACAGGTCGCGACCGACGTAGCGTCTTGTGATTCGAGGCACCGTCATAACCTATTTTTGAAAACGGATGGGAGCCTATGGGCGATGGGAAGCAACAATAGTGGTCAGCTGGGCGATGGGACAACGACAAATCGGACTTCCGCTGTACAGGTTGCAACCGGGGTGACTGCATATGCTACAGGGTATTCTCACAGCCTGTTTTTGAAAACAGATGGGAGTCTATGGGCGATGGGAGACAACCTTTATGGTCAGCTGGGCGACGGTACGACGACAAGGCAAAGTTTGCCTGTACAGATTGTAACCGGAGTGACAGTGTGTCTTGCGGGGTACGATCACTCTTTTTTTTGGAAAACGGATGGGGGTCTATGGGCAATGGGAAAAAATACATATGGCCAGTTGGGTGACGGCACAACGACAAATCAAAGTACCCCCGTGCAAATTACGCTGGAGTGATTTGGCAGGTCGACGGACAATCAACAGGTTGGCCCCCTCTTCCCTGTTTGGCGGAGGTGCAGGCCCTGAGGCAGCCGGAGCCGTAGCCAAACAGGCGGGCGGCTCTAAGC
>LUZV01000122.1 GCA_001603765.1 Anaerolineales bacterium Chloro_02
AATTGCTCTAATTATATACCTTTTTGAGGGTAAATCAAGTATTTAATCTTTATTAAATATCTGTTATACTCTCAGTATCATTGGTATGCTATTGAAAGGAATCATGATGGCAAACGTTTTTGATGTTGCAGTGTATATATTGAACCGCCATAAGGCTCCAATGTCCGCAATGAAATTAGAAAAATTAGTTTATTACTCTCAAGCTTGGTCATTGGTATGGGATGATGCACCCTTGTTTTCAGAACGCATTGAGGCTTGGGTCAGTGGTCCGGTTGTTCCGGCTCTATTCAATAAACATCGCGGTTTGTTCCAGGTGAATCATTCCCATTTTGAAGAATGTCAATCCGAGGAAGGATTAAATGATGTTCAGAAAGAAACCATAGATATTGTTATGGACCATTATGGCAAGTACAATGCCCAGGTTCTTTCCGAGCTTACTCACAATGAAAGTCCTTGGAAAGATGCAAGATCCAATTTAGGCCCTGATACGAGAGGCAGTGCACAGATTACTGACGCAGCTATGGGCGATTATTATTCTTCTATTTAGTAATGGCTGCTAAAAATAAAGTTAAGAAAGTTCCCCAACAAAACGTTAGCACAAACAAACGTGTCAAAAGTAATATAGATGAAGGTAAATTGCAGCGACACCACGTTGGAAAACCATCTTGGAGGTTTTCTACCGCGGATAAGGGTGGTGAATTTTGCTGGCCTGATGATCCAGACCTTTTAATAGATCTCTTGATAAAACTTAGTAATTTTGATTCTATGTCTTGGAATGAAATTGAACGCGGAAAAAGTCATTATTTGAAGGAAGGTAATCTTTCCCGTTCAGCAATAAAGCGACTTGAAGAGCTTGAAAAAGACGATTTTATAGAGTCTCTCTATTCATTCCGACTTAGTGGAATTAAAAGGGTTATTGGGATTAGATACAATGATCATGTCAACCTTTTATGGTACGACCCTGAACACAGAGTCTGTGTATCAGAATTAAAACATACATAGGCTTTCACAATACTCATCCTTCTTTAGTAAAAAGCTGTGCAAGTTTCTTTTCACTGATCGACCAGTGAAATTCTTGCCCACAATCAGTACACACTCCGCGCATCACTGTAATAGCTATCCCATTGACAACTAACCAATCCTGAGAAAGCACCTTTTGAATGTTACCAACTACCCGACCACACTTCTGGCACTCAATAATCACTTCAACATCAGCAGATTCATCAACCATTTGTTTCCTTCTCTGACCGACAAACCTCATAGCGCGGACCGTCAGCCCATCCGAGCCGCGCACACTCCCGCCTGGCAACGTGCAAACAGCCTTTCACGCTCGGACCTGATACCGAGAAACTTTCACCAGTTTGTTCATTATGAACGCGGTAACATTTCATTATGCCTAACCGGATAAGGATGCTGCTTAGTATGCGATTCATTTCTCACTCTCCTAACTCCACTCCTAAAACTTCCGCTGCTTTGTTGATCGCCAGGTTGATCCGATCTTCCGTGAACCGGTATACATCCCAACCCAACGCGGTCGCGGCGTTGTATTTCTCACAGTCCTCACCAAACCCATTCGCCCGGTTATGCCGCCCCTGCACCCATCGCCCCCCTTCGATTTCAATCGCGAACGGCCGCGGTTTATGCATTGGCCAGGCAAAATCAAACCGCCAGCGCCGGGGCTTTGCGAAGGTATATTCCCTCACAGGTTCCGGAATTCCCAATGCCTTCAGCTGGAAGGCAAACAGCTCCTCGAGCTGGCTATTTCCCATTATTCCCCCGCCTCAGATACGCGGGAGAGCCATAGCTCTCAAGGTGCCAATTTGTTTCCATGCCGCATCTCTGGCACCAATCCCAGCGTTCAACAAAGTGGTCATGCTCAATCCGCTTGATCCGCAGCTTATGCCCGAACCATTTACACATCAACTGCCTGAACTTTGTTCTCAGCATTTTCAATTTGTCCTCTCAATCGGATCCAGCCAGCTCACGCCCAGGTGAGCAAAAACGTCTTCTTCCTCCGGCGTCTCCAATGCTTCATCGCCATCCCACAGCCGGCCATCTTTGAAACGCAGGTGGTCCGGACAAAGTCCACCCTGGGAGCGTTTAGTCATCATGCGCCGCGAAAACCCTGCCGGTCCTGTCCTGATCATGTAAATACAGCCCCATTTATCGGGTGTGGTCATAAACAGGTCAACTTGCAGCCCGGCAAACCCGAATTGGGCGTACCACTCACCCCTTTTCGAAAACTGCCGCGCTAATTCAACAAGCCTGGCTATAATCCTCGATGTCTGGTATTCCAGGTTTCCCAGCAGGTCTGTGGTTGGTTTGGGGATCGCCACAAGCTCGATGTCTCCAACCTCCGGCTTTCTCCGCCTGATCGACCCGGCAATCTCTATCCGTTCACACGCCGGCTCCAGCAGCTCCCTTAGCGTTTGCGCGAACATCAAAGCGTCTTGCAGGGGCACTTTCTTTTTTATGACCTTTTCAGTTTCCATCACGCGCTCTCCTCAATCCCTGCCATCGTCATCTCAATAAAATTCATCAGCATCACCTGATAACGTGGGCTCAAAATCTCCTCTGCCTGCTCCCAGCGGCTGATCGTCGCGTGCTGGCATCCAATCACTTCCGCCAACTCCTCCTGCGTCAAACCAGCCGCTACCCGCGCTTTTCGCAAACTGACCCCTTCCAGTTTTCCCGCGACGACCGATACCACCTGCGCTACTTCCCGCTCATCTCCAGCCTCCCAACCGCCGCAGCTCTCAAACTGAAACCGCCATTCCTACGGCGCCTTCTCCTCTCGCGGAAAGGCTCCGCAGATCCCAACCGATCCGTCCTTTTTCGACCTTTTCCAATGCTGGCAATTCAAACACGCCCGCTCCTCACTCATCCTTGTCCTCCTCATTCAGCGCCTTGAGCCCAAAAAACACCCCAACCACGAATGCAAGGAGAAGCCAGCCAAAACAGCAACTCATCCCTGCACGCAAAAGCGAGTCAAACGCGTCCGTTATACCCATAACCTCAGCTGCCCTTCCTCCGCCCGCTTTTTCCAGGCGTCACTCCCGAAAGGGTGATCCGCAATCCTCAACCCTTCCTCAACCTTGCGCAAAATTAATTCCGCAAACGGCTTTCGCTGGATCCGATTCCCAAAAATGAATTTTCCTTCCCACCCCAGCGCCAACGCCACTTGGATCATGCTTAGCTTGCCTGTCTTCTCGATCTGTGCCAGATGCTGGCCTAAATTCGCTGCAAATCCCTGAACACCATTGTGGATACCCACTTCAGCACAGGCTTCCAGAATCGCCTGGATAATCACATCATCCCGCTTCTTCACGTTTCACCTCTTTTTGCTGCCGATAAAATTGCCGGAATTTCTCGCGCTCCAGATCTTGCTTCTCCTGCGCGCTCAATGCTCGGATGTTGTTTCTTAGCCGATAAACAAACACGCCTGCCCCTTCACCGTCCTCAATCACCCGATCCGCCAGGGCTGTCACCTGCTCAGCCGTCCACTTCCCGCTTCGGATTACCGCCGCCACCTGGCTGTACACTGGCGCGAAAACCCCCAGCCGTTCCAGTTTCCCCTCCAGGTTACTCCCGATCACATCATGCCAGCCGTTGTTTGAGGCTGTCTCAACCCCCTCCGTGGACGGCGTCTTTCTTGCCCCCTCCGCCTGTTTTTCTACCCCCTCCGTGGACGGCGTCTTTCTTGCCCCCTCCGTGGAGGGGGGCAGGGGGGTGGGCTCAACTTCACCACCTCTCTTGTCCAGATTTCTGGACACCTGTCCAGATTTTCGGACAACTTCGCCGCTTAAAGAATGATTATTAACTTCAGGAGGAAGGTTATTAAAGTCTTTTAATTCTTTAACTTCCTCCTTAATAGACGAGTCCAGATATCTGGACAAGTTATCCACAGTGTTATCCACAGCCTTTTCCGCGTCAGCACCTCCGCAAAACTCCACGGTCAGCCAGGAATAGTGAGCAGAGTTGAACAGCAGCCAACCCCGATCTCTCAATATTCCCAGGTGCCCATATATCGTGGAACGGCTTTTACCTGTCACCTCCATGATCTCTCTTACCGTCACCTGATCCATTCGCTCTTTCCCCCAAGCCAAACCCCGCAGCTGCACATACGTCCGGAATACCCCATCAGGGAGTTCTGCGTCATACGCAGGACCCGCAGGCACATTCACATATTTGGGGGGTAATACCGATTTAGCCACATCAACCCCCACCTATATGTAGAATAATTCGAGTTGCGTCTGCTCGCCAAACTGATCCACAGCCGCCCGGTCCATTGCCCGCATCGTCTCCGCCATGTCCAGTATCTTGGCCTTATACTCTCGCCTCTTAAAATCGTCATACTCCCGCATCGTTGCGGCCACGTAATAACCCCCGTACGGCGTTGAACATATCAGATAACCCATCTTCCGCAACCGCGTCACGAGATTGCGCATTGCCCTGTCTCCCAGCCCGTAGCCCTTGGCATTCATCTGCTTAACCAGCGATTCTCGCCGGATTGGATTCTCTTCTCTGTGCCCCTTGATCAAATCAAAAAGGACACTCTCTTGCGTTTTTACTGCTGGTATGATCTCCATTTCAACTCCTAAGGTATAATATGGATGTCCTTCAAGACACCCGTAAATCCTGGCCAATAGCTCCTAACTGTTGGCCAGGTTCATTTTGCTCCCGTAGGGAAGGGGCTTGTCCCCTTCCGGATGCTCGTCCCCTGCCGTTCTTATGATCTTCCCGTAGGGAAGGGGCTTGCCCCCTTCCGGATGCTCGTCCCCTGCCGTTCTTGTGATATTCCCGTAGGGAAGGGGCTTGTCCCCTTCCGTGTACCCGTCCCCTTCCGGATACCCTTCCGCCTCATTTTTGGGCAGACGCGCCAACACAATGCTTCTTGCTGTGCCGCGCGTCTGCCTGATCAAACTCTCGTCTTCCAATTCCTTCAAAAGGAAATGAACCCGGGAAGTGCTCCTCGCGCCAGTCAGCGCCATCAATTCGCGAACGGAAGGAGAGTAACCGTTGGCTTTGATAAACCGCTGTATGCAGCCTAAAAGGTGCCAGTGCTCTTCCCGCAAAACCAGAGTTTTTTCCATCTCAAATCGGTCCTTTTCTCTCATTGCTTGGGATAATGCGTATTATCCCAACCAGTCTTTTTTGACCTTAAAGCCTTCCCCTGGGGGAAGGTGCCCGCAGGGCGGATGAGGGTCTTTTCCCCTTTAGCCTTCCCCTGGGGGAAGGTGCCCGCAGGGCGGATGAGGGTCTGTTCCCCTTTAGCCTTCCCCTGGGGGAAGGTGCCCGCAGGGCGGATGAGGGTCTTTTCCCTGGGATAAAGGAAGTGGGTCCTGTCATCATTTCTTTTCCTACTCTCTGCTCAATCCCAACATCTCGCTCACCGTCATCCACGTCTTGTCCGGATTCGGCATCAGCTTCTGTAAATAAATCCTTGTCGTTTCAACGTTGTTTTGCTTCAAGAACCTCCTGATCGTGTCCACATCATCTCCCGCCTGTGCCCTCAGGTATGCTGCGGTGTGTCGCAAACTGTGTACTTTCAACCCCTTGGTGCGCAAGCCGGCTTTCCTGGCATAATATTTCAGGCTGTCCCGCACCGTCTGATCCGATATCGGCAGATCGATTGCCTCACCGGTGTTGCTGTAACGATGGAACACATACCCGGCAAACTTCTGCTCTGCTTCAGCAAATCCCATAATGGCTTCATAAACGGGTGGATAAACTTCTTTGGTTTGATTTGGCTTTCCCTTACCCTGGTATCGCATGATCACAAACCCACCGGGTAGTAATTCGAGATCCTCATACCTCAAACAGCGCAGCTCTGAATTTCGCAGTCCGGTCAGCAGATAGCCGGTAAACAGCGCCTTATTGCGCATCCCGGGCAGATTCTCCGTACCAATCGCCCGCAAAAACGCCCCTGCCTGCTCCTCATCCCAACACATCGCCTTCCCATATCGCTCCACCTTCGGCAGCTTGAAACTCCCAGCCGGATTGTCCTCCCTCAGACGGTACTCCTCCCCATCCATCCCAAGCGATACATACTCCCTGATCACAAAATTGTAGAAACTCTTGATCCCGCTGATCCGGTTCGCCACCGTGGATGCCGACCTGCCTTCCTGCTGCATCTCCGCCAGCCACGCCGCGATATCTTTCCGGCTGATCTCCCAGGCACCCTTACCGCAAAAAGCCAACAGCCCCTTCAAACTCGCTCCGTAAGACTGCGCTGTATTCCGGCTGCTTTGCC
>LUZV01000123.1 GCA_001603765.1 Anaerolineales bacterium Chloro_02
ACATAGTCACCGTATTTGTCCATGAAGTCGTCCAGTTCTTCTTTTTCCGTGATCCAGATGATTACCCAGGCGTCTTTGATCCCGAGGTTTTCATAAGCCTTATGGCGGTGATTTCCGTCATTCAGTTCAAATTCGCCGTCCACGTAATGGACAATGAGCGGAGGCATGTCGTCATCTTTCTGAATGCTTTTTTCCAGTTCAGCAATCCGGTGTGCCCACCATTCCGGGTGAATCTGGTATTTCATTTCCGGTTCCGGTCCCGTACACCTTTTGAACAGGCTGATCGGGAACAGTGCCGGGCTGATATAGTACCGGTCAAACAGTTTCAGCCCGTCAGAAAAAGGAATATTGCGTCCTTCCTCATTCAGGTACAAATGAATCCACGCGTCCAGTTTTCCCGCTTCCGCATAGGCTTTGGCGGAGGACAGTGTTGCGCTGTATTTCAGCATAGCGGTCTCCTTCCTGTTATACACAATTCGTTTAATGGAATCGTAGGAGAGCGCGTACTTGTCCATCAGGTTCTCAATGGATTCCCCGTCAGCAAAATCCCTGCGGATGCTTTCATTCCTTTCCCGGATATAGCGCTGGTATCCGGAGGTTTCACCCCAGGCCTTTCTTTCGTTCCCGGACGGAATGTATATGGTTTCGCCAGAAACATAACGCTGAATCTGCTTCAGGAGACCTTCCGGAAAAATCTCCCTTGCGTTTCGGTATCCCATAGTTTCTCCTTTCGTTCAGCACGCTTCCTGCAGGAAGCCGGAAAACATACTGTGCTGACGCTCTCTCCGTGTTCAGGAAGAATTGTACGGCATCACGGCAGGCAGGGATATACCGTGTTTTTCTGTAAGTATTTCTGACACATATTGCGTCAGTTCAATTCGTCCAGCAGGATGTAATACCGCAGTTTTTCCTCATCCTTCGGAACCCCGGCCGCCCGGAACAGGTCATCCGGATTAATCTTCGGATAGGTTTTTCCGTAGTGGCCGTCGCTGTTATGCTTCAGGCTCCGCCATCCCAGGGCCAGGTCCATCCACCGGTCGCATTTCCCCGCGCTTCCCAGGTCAATAAAGCCGCTAAAGTGTTTCCCGTCCGTGAACAGGTTCGGCAGACAGAAATCACCGTGGGTCAATACCGTATCCTTTTCCGGCTGATGGCTTTTCAGCCAGTCCAGCAGTGCTTTGGGATCTTCAAATCCTCCCGGCCCGAAGGTTTCCGGTTCGCAGTCAGATGGATCAAAGTTTCCGGACAGGATCGTCTTTTCTGCACGGGCCAGGTTGTCCTCCACTGACCGTTCAAAAGGGCAGCCCTGTATGGGCACACTCCACAGCATATGCAATGCCTCCGCCATGCAGTCCAGCAGCAGGGTGGGATTGGTCATCACGGAAGGATCACACAGCATTTTCCCTCTCATCCGGGTCATCAGCAGCCAGTCCCGTCCGTCCTGCACAGTATGTGCGGCCACCTCCGGAACCGGCAGCTTTCCCTTCATCCAGCGGAGGATCTGCGTATCCACTGTATCCCATCCGTCAGCGGGCCGAACCTTCAGCACATAATCATCAAACAGGTATACTTCCGCAGCGGATTTCCCCAGCTCGTCTGCCTGTCCTGCGGCATTGCCCAGGATTGCGGCAATCGGCTCCGGCATCCGGTCAAATCTTTCTGACATATGCGACAAGCCGGTTCGCCTCCTC
>LUZV01000124.1 GCA_001603765.1 Anaerolineales bacterium Chloro_02
TCGCTCTTGCGATGAGGACCGTGACGGGTGCGAAGCCGATGAAGGTGTTCACGCCCTGAGTGGTTGAGATGAGTGCGAAGAGCAGTGTCAGGATCGGAATGAAGATGCTTTCTTTGGAAGCATATCTTTTCGCCACCTTGGCGACGCAGGATTGGAGGGCGCCGCTGCTGACGACCACGTCGAAGGCACCGCCAGTGAAGAGCAGCAGAAAAAACAGGCTGGCGCTCTTTGCGAAACCGTCCACGATGAAGTCGGGTATGCTGAAAATGCTCACGGGCTTGCTCGAAATCGTGCGGAAGCTTGCGGGATCGATGACTTTGATTCCCGCCGCATTGGTGACTCTGTCGAATTCCCCTGCCGGAATGACCCACGTGAGGAATACCGCGAAAAGGATGAACAGGATGATGATGACCAGTGTATGCGGGACCTTGAACTTTTTTGCTGCCGCTGCTCCCATACCTGACATGAGCGATTCCTCCTCGATGAAATGTGCCGTCGTCCCTACGGAATGTTCTGTGGACGCCGTAAGGATACGAGGTGCATAAAATGCTGTAAAATACTAAAAAACGATGGAACGCATAGGATAAACCTATGGCTCGGGGAGGACGTCATGAACCTGAAGGAGCAGCTGTATATCCTCACCGTTGCGGAGTGTAAAAGTGTCACCAGGGCGGCTGAAAAACTTCATGTTTCACAACCGGCTCTCAGTTCGTTTGTGCGTAGTGTGGAAGAAGCGCTCGGGGTGAAATTGTTCGAGAGGTCCTCGAAGGGATTGATGCCTACCTATGCGGGGGAGCTCTATCTCCGTGCGGCGAGAAGAATGTTTTTCCTCAAGTCGGAGTTCGACGAAAACCTTTCCGGCCTGAAGAACGACCGTCGCGGGCGCTTGCGCATCGGTATGCAGATGCGTAGGTCGCCCTACATCATTCCTGAGTTTTATAAGGAATTCGGCGAAAAATATCCCGAGGTGGAGATCTCTTTCGCCGAGGGTGTGATGGAAAAGCTGGAGAAAATGCTCCACGAGGATGAACTGGATTTGGTGTTGTGCGACAAAATCCGGGAACTGCCGGGTTTCACGTGCATCAAAATCACGGAGGAGTTTCTTCTGTTGGCGGTCTCCCCGAACCACGCTCTTGCAGGCAGTGGAAAATGGCTTCCCGTGTACGGCCGGAACTGGATCGATCTACGGCGGTTCGGTGATGAGACGTTCATCTTGCAAGGTCCATGGCAAAGTCAACGGATATTCAGCGATTGGCTGCTGCGCAGCATGAAGATCACTCCGTCTCGGATCATCGAGATTCAAAATATCGAGACCTCCACCCGGATGTCGGCGCTCGGCATTGGCGTCTCTTTTGTCAAGGACACCTACGCGAGACATTTCTCCCGACTTCGCCATTTTTCCCGAGAAAACAAGGATTTTGAAAAAAGGGATGCAGTGTTCATGGGGATTCAAAAGATCGGGAAGCCGGAAATCAAAATGTAGTGCCTAGCATATTTGCCCTATTGACATATTGTCTTTCTCCGGATATACTTCTTTTATGTATATCCGGGTGAAATCCTCAAAGCTCAGTCCGCGAAAATCAGTCCAGATCGTCAAATCCGTCCGCACCGGGAAACGGGTCTCCCAGGTCATTCTCCAGCACGTGGGAATAGCCCACGACGAGAAGCAGCTCTCCGAGCTCCGGGAACTGGGGCGGAAGCTCATTCTGGAGATGGAGGAGAGAGAGCAGCCCTCTCTTCCGGGGTTCTCCCTCCTCGAGAACGAAGAGGCGTGGGAGCGGCCGG
>LUZV01000125.1 GCA_001603765.1 Anaerolineales bacterium Chloro_02
TAAATACTGATGTAGTGTCATCGAATTCTCCAAGATAACTATAAAAATGAATTGAATAAAAATTTTTTTGTGACATCACTTTACTTCTAAATCCAGAAGAAAAGAGTCTATTCTTTATCGGATTATAATAATTATCCACTTCTTTAATTATACCTTGCCAAAAACGTCCCACCGAAAAAAGGTATCGACTCCTTTTGACATACTCAATATTTTGGAGTGTTCCCAAACTCATACTGATGATAATCACAGACGGGTTGGTAGCCGACTTCCTGATAGATTTTATTGCTGGTGGGGTTGGAGAGGTCAGTGAAGAGGTTGGTCAGTTCGTATCCTCGCGAGAGGAATTCTTTGGACACTTCCGCCACCAATGCCCGGGCGTAACCCTTGCCCCGGTGGGCTGGCGGAGTGTAAACCCCACTGACACAAATCCCTTTGATTTGCGGACGGTTGCCTATGGCGATGCTGACCACTTCCCCCGCGTCGACCCAAAAAAAGACCCGATTTTGGCGGATACTTTCCAAAATCGATTGTGCTGTGTGCAGTCTTGTAGGTCCCACGGCCACTTCGCCGCTCATGGCATTAAGCATGTCGGCTGCGACTTCTGCATCCCCCTCCTCTGCAACTTTCATCTGCCCGCTCGGAAAGTCCACTTCCACAACCCGGCGCAGTTCGTAGGCGCGCATATTGACGATATTTCGCGCTTGCTGACCGGTTTTTTCCTGCCAGAGGGCAGCAAAACAATCGCTCGCCTCTGCCACGCCATTCACACCTGGCAGCTGCCAGGAATTTGCGATCAGCGATTCGGCAAGCTCGTCCAGCGCAGCAGTGTTCAGAGGTTCGCTATGCACAATCATCGCAAACGGAGGGGTCATCAGCGCGCTGGCGCGGATCTGCCCCTCAGTATTTTTTACCAACGCCATCATCGGGTCCGCGGCTCCAAAAGCGTGCAAATCTTCCTTCAGACGCAGAGCCAGCCCGAGGATAAGGTTGTTTCGGGTTTCGTCAGCCTCCCAATGAGGTTGAGCTTGTTCGCAAAAAGCATCAGGGCTCTCAAAAAAATGAACCGACAAGACTTCTTTCACCGCGCCTCAGCTTTCCGGCTTCCAGCCAAACACCGCAAGATCGATCACACCATCCGCGTCAAACAGTACCCCCTCGTCCTCAAGCAGAGCTCGCTGAAGCGCGCCGCTTGGTCCGGTCAGGCTGATTTTTCCCAGACGGTTGATCACACGCTGCCAGGGCACCTGGCGGTTTGCTCTTTGGCGCAGCGATGCCAACGCGAAACCAACCATCCTGCCGCTGCATCCGCCAACCATTCTGCCAATCTGACCATAAGCGGCCACATTGCCGGCAGGGATCGCCTCCACCAGCTCAAAGATGCGCTCATAAAGCAGTGATCCCGGGTTGGCTGGCACCAATCAACTCCCTTGCAGATAATCTTTAAGCGAGTTGCGCCGTTTTGGGTCGCGCAGTTTGCGCAGCGCGGCGCTTTCAATTTGCCTGATCCGTTCGCGCGTCAGACCAAAGTAGGAGCTGATCTCCTCCAGGGAGTGATACACGCCGTCTTTCAATCCAAAGCGCAATTCCAACACTTCGCGTTCTCGTTCAGGCAAACCCGCGAGCGATTCTCGCACAGACATACGCAAATTATCGCGCATGACCTCCTCGATTGGCTCAATGGCATCCAAATCGGGGATATAGTCGCCGAGGGTGCTGTTTTCAGTGTCGCCTACGGGGCTTTCCAACGAGACAGGTTCTTCCGCGGACTTTAAAACAGCCTCAACTTTTTGGGTGGCATCGTCCCAGCGATGCAGAAGTCCCGCGTCTGCCAGGTCGCGGTCGTTGTTAATCGCGAGAATGGCTTTTACATCTTCATCCGAGAGAAAACCAGAGTGCAATGCAATCTCAGCGAAGGTTGGATCCCGCCCCAACACCTGCACGAGCTGATGCTGAACTTTGACTAGCTTGCTGATCGACTCGACAATATGCACAGGGATGCGAATGGTGCGGGCGTTTTCGTGGATATAGCGGGTGATCGCCTGGCGAATCCACCAGGTGGCATAGGTGCTGAAGCGGAAGCCTTTGGCGGGATCAAACTTTTGAATTCCCCTCAGCAAACCCATGTTGCCTTCCTGGATTAAATCCTCCATCGCGATGCCTTTGTTGTTGTAGCGTTTTGCGATACTGACTACCAGCCTAAGGTTGTATTCCACCAGCTTTTGCGTGGCTAGAACAGCGTTCTCCTCCACCCGCGCAATGGTCGCCGCCATTTGGTTAGGGCTGGCTTGCAGATGAAGCGGCGTATTTGAGCTGTCCCATTGGTCGCGAAGCTGCTCAATCAACGCTTCAGGCAAAATTGCGGCGTCCATGAAAAACCGCAGCAAATCCCGAGCCAAATCTTCCCAGTGTTTATCGCTTCCCCACCGCGGATCGGTAAGGTAAGCGCGAATGTAGTGTGGATCGGGGATTTCGATGGACTGCTGCGTCAGCAGGACCTCACTTAAGACCAGTTTCGCATCAGGCGCGGGGAAAGACAACCGCACGGCATCCATTTCAACTTGGGCCCAGGTTGTTTTCAGATCGGCGCTAATCGCATCCAGGTTAAGCTGATTTTCGCCTACCCGATAAAGATCCAGATGCTCTTTAGTCTGGACAATAATCGCCAGATAGAACTCCTGCTCGGCTAACAGCAGGTCTTCCCGGCTAATATCTCTCAGATAGAGCTGAATCGGATCGTCAATGATCTCGTGTTTCTGGCTTTCAGGAGCAAACTCGGTTGATTCTTCGTTCAGATCTAAATCTTCGCCTGGGTTATCTGACATCTCTCTACGCCTTACCTCGGGAATGACTCTTTATTGTTGATGTCTTTCGCACGCGCGTGCTTCCACCAGCTTCGGGGGTGAACAGCGCCTCATCTAACAAACGTCTCTTTTGAAGTAATTCCACGTATAAAAACTGAACTTCCTCATCAGTGTAGGTTCTCTCGTCCACTTCATCAGATTGAAGGAATTTTATCTCTTCAAGCCTGTCCTCAAGACGGTTCAGGCGCATCCGCACGACCGCCCGGACTTGATGTTGATCGCGTTTTTCTTTGGAAATTGGATGGTTACCCTCGATAAAAGTTGGGTTTTCTTCGAATTCCAACGCGGAGGTAATATGAGCTTCAATATAATCCGCATACGGGAGGTCCACCTGGCGCAGGCTATCCGTCACCAACTGAAAGCCCGCCAGGGCATCCGCGTTTTGGAAGTCAGAATCCTCTACCGCATCGAGACCCAGGTTGCAGAGGGTTTTGTTCAAGCGGAACAACCGTTCCGGCTCAAGAAAGAGGTCATGCAAAAGGTACCGTTCGAGCTTTTGGTTTTTTTGTCCAGGCTTTTCAGCCGATGTGCCGACGGGGACCTCATCCTGGGCGGGTTCAGTTTTCTTCCTGCGGCTATGCGTAAGATCAGTTCTCTTGCTCTTTAATGACCTTTCGTCAACCTTTAAGAACAAGGCAAGCTGCTGACGGTAAGCCTCGCGCTCCACTGAGTCGCCCACATCATCAATCAGCGGCATCACCTGAGCCGCGATATCTCGTTTCACTTTCGCGTCTCGCAAATCCTGGTTGTGGGCGAGAGTTTCCATCACATGGATCACAACCGGTTTCGCGTTGGCAATAATCTGCCGCCACATTTCAGGGTCTTCGAGAACAATTTCATCGGGATCTTTTAGTCCTGGCAGCGCCGTCACGCGGATGTCCGCGTCCAGATGCTGCTCAACGTTCATCAGCCCGCGTGAATCAAATCGGATCTCGGACGCCTGATCCATCGCTTTTCGTGCTGTTTCAAGCCCCCGCAGGGTGGCGTTCTGACCAGCCGCGTCAGGGTCAAGCGCCAGCACAATATTGCGCGTGGTGCGTTTGATCAGGCGGAATTGATCCTCCGTGAGCGCGGTGCCCATTGGCGAGACGGCGTTGCTGAAACCCGCCTGGTGAAGCCCGATCACATCCATATACCCCTCAACAATAACCGCCTGGTTCATCGCGCGCATACTTTTGCGCGCCAAGTCCAGCCCATAAAGCAGCCGTCCCTTATCGAAAAGGTCAGTACTGGGAGAATTGAGATACTTTGGCACATCATCCGGGTCCAACACCCGCCCGCCAAAACCAACCAGCTGCCCGTAAGGTCCGCGGATCGGGAACATAAGGCGGTTGCGGAAACGGTCATAGATGCTGCCGTCGTCGCGCTCGGTCATCAAACCAGCCGACACTAAAATATCGCTTTGATAATTCTTCTGACGCATAAAATCAAGTAAATTAGTCCATCCAACGGGGGCAAAACCCAATCCCCAGATCTTGATGGTTTCATCGGTCAGACCGCGCTTATGAAAATAGTCGAGCGCTTTCTTGCCCGCCGGTGTTTCGAGCATCTGCTGGCGGAAAAATCTGGCAGCCTCTTCCAGCACCGCGCTGAGTACCTTGCGTGTTTGCTCATCGGCGTCAGATTCGGGTGTATGCTGAACGAGAGCGACGCCCGCCCTCTCAGCAAGCCGGCGCAGCGTTTCATTAAAATCCCAACCCTCACGCTTCATCACATACCCAAAAAGATCACCGCCCTCGTTGCACTGCCCAAAACAGCGCCAGGTTTGGGTTTCAGGAAAAACTACAAAGGATGGCGTGCGCGTGTTGCTGTGGAAAGGGCAAAAACCGATATAGTTCTTGCCAGTTCGCCGTAATTTCACCGATTGACCGACAATATCAACGATATCGAGGCGGTTTTTGATGTCATCTACAACTGTCATCTGCAACTCCAGGTTAAATGGTGCGGTTCAGGGTTAAATCTCAAGCCATTGCGCTACCCCACCATGATAATTTTACCTTAGTTGCGCTTCGAAGTTAGCCTTGTGTTAAGTTTTAATCTAGAGAAAATGCGCGCCAGCAAAGATTATCCTTGCGGCACCTATCATCCAGAAATGAGATTTGTGCTTATTCGCGCGGTGGTGGTGTCCGAGTAGAATGCTCGCCATCAGCGTGCAACCTCATGCAAATCCAGATAATTTTAGAATAGCTGCATTGATTTCCCATGAGAAATTTGGGGCAGGCGTTACCTTTTCTCCAGCCGCCAATTGCTGACGGTCATTAACACACGCAGGGCCGCGCTTACGCGGCCCTGCGATGCGTTCTTTACCGATGCGGCTACTTCACGCTCGAAGCGGTATGATCCTCGCTCTTCAGTTCCTCATCAGCCTTTTTCGCGGCAGCGTTCGGCGCTGGAGGAAAGCCGTTCTTCACAGCTGGGTCGCTGGTAGGGTCCGGAGTTGAGCTCTCAGCAAACGGCTCAGCGCCAGGAGTTTGGGCTTTCGCGCCTGCCTCACTCACAGCCACTTCTGCCGGTTTTGGGGCTGTCGGTTTGGTTTCGCCAGATTTTTCGGGGTCGACCATCGGCTGCACCGGAGGCACACCGTCAACCGTTGCCGCCATCTGCGAATAGTCCATCTCCGCCATTTGCGAATGGAGCGACCAGCGGCGGCGAGCGTCGGCTTCAGCGCCTCTCATCAGCTCTTCAGCGCGTTCCTCATCCTGCTGGAGCAGCATGCGGTAGCGTGTTTCGTTGTAGGCATAATCTGCCACGCGGATGCTGGGAGCCTTAGAGTCGATTTGCAGCGGGTTCTTGCCTTCAGCCGCCAGGCGCGGATCGTAGCGATAGAGCACCCAGGCGCCCGAGTTGACCGCCATTTTCTGCTGGACGAGACCCTTCTTCATATCAATCCCGTGGTTGATGCAGTGCGAGTAGGCAATGATCAGCGAAGGACCGTCGTAGGCATCCGCCTCGTTGAGCGCGCGCAGGGTCTGCGAATCGCTCGCGCCCATCGCCACACGCGCCACATAGATGTTGCCGTAGGTCATCGCGATCATACCCAGATCTTTCTTGGGCTTGTCTTTTCCGTCGGCAGCAAATTTTGCCACCGCGCCGCGCGGGGTAGACTTGGAGCTCTGACCGCCGGTGTTAGAGTACACTTCGGTGTCCAGCACGAGCACATTGATATTGCGCCCGGATGCCAGGACGTGGTCCAGACCGCCGTAGCCGATATCATAAGCCCAGCCGTCGCCGCCCATGATCCAAATGCTCTTCTTCACCAGATAATCTGCCAGGCTGAGGAGAGTGCTTAGTTCGCCTTCTTTTTCGTCTTTCAGCAAAGCTTTCAACTGCTTCACGCGCTTGCGCTGAGCGTTGATTTCAGCTTCGCCGTTCTGGCTGGCATTGATCAGCTCCTCTGCCAATTCATGCCCGATGCGGTCGGCGTGTTTTTGCACCAATTCTTTGGCGAAGGTCATGAATTTGTCAACTGTCAGGCGCATGCCCAAGCCAAATTCAGCGTTATCCTCGAACAGCGAGTTAGACCAGGCAGGTCCCTTGCCCATGGCGTTCTTTGCCCAGGGGGTGGTTGGCTGGTTGCCGCCATAAATGGAGGAGCAGCCGGTGGCGTTGGCAACCAACATCCGGTCGCCAAAGAGCTGGGTCACAAGGCGCACATAAGGCGTCTCGCCGCAGCCAGCGCAAGCGCCGGAAAATTCAAACAGAGGCTCGAGCAGCTGAGAATTCTTCACCAGGTGGGTTGAGATTTCTTCGCGCGGGATAAAAGGCAAGCTGAGGAAGTAGTCCCAGTTCTTGGCTTCGCTTTCGCGCACTGGAGGCTGCGCGCCCATGTTGATGGCGTGGCGTTCGGGATTGGTTTTGTCTTTGCCGGGGCAGTTTTCAACGCACAAACCGCAGCCAACGCAGTCCTCTGGGGCAACCTGAACAGTCCACGAGTAGCCTTCCTTCCATTCGCGGAATTTGGAACCGGTGGACTTAAAGGTTTCTGGTGCGTCTTTGAGCAGCTCGGTTGGGTAGACCTTGGTGCGGATGGCAGCGTGCGGGCAGACGAACGAACAGCGCGCGCACTGAATACATAACTCGGGTTCCCAGATGGGGATCTCAAGCGCGATATTGCGCTTTTCCCATTTTGTGGTGGAAACAGGATAGGTACCGTCATCCGGCAGTTTGCTGACGGGGATCGCGTCGCCATTGCGGTTGATCATCTCGCCCAGAACTTCCTTCACAAACACCGGCGCTTCTTCCGGAACAGGCAGGCGGCGGGTGTGGGTGCTGGTCACTTCGGCTGGATAATTAACCTGGTGCATATTAGCAACCGACTGATCCACGGCTTCATAGTTCTTGCGGACAATCGCCTCGCCCTTGCGACCGTAAGTTTCCTCGATGGAGTGCTTGATCTGCGCCAAAGCTTCATCCCGCGGCAAAACGCCGCTGATTGCGAAGAAGCAGGTCTGCATAATGGTGTTGATGCGGTTGCCCATTCCGGTTGCTTCCGCCACCTTGTAGGCGTCGATCACATAAAACTTCACTTTTTTCTGGATAATATCCTTCTGCATTTCGCGCGGCAGGGTATCCCAGACCTCGTCCGGTCCGTAAATGGTGTTGAGCAGGAACACAGAACCCGGGCGGGAATATTTAAGCATGTCAAAGCGGTCCACAAAGCTCACCTGATGGCAGGCAACAAAGTTGGCTTCGCCGGCGGAAATGAAATAGGGAGCGCGGATTGGGTCGGGTCCAAAACGCAGGTGCGAAACTGTCACACCACCGGATTTCTTTGAGTCATACTCAAAATAGCCCTGAGCGAAGTTCGGGGTTTCATCGCCGATGATCTTAATGGAGTTCTTGTTCGCGCCAACGGTGCCGTCCGAGCCAAGCCCGAAGAACATCGCCTGAATCACATTGCTGGGCAGGATTTCGAAAGTCGGGTCGTAATCGATGCTGAGATTGGTGACATCATCCACGATGCCGACGGTGAACTGTGCCTTGGGTTGATCCTTGGCAAGCTCGTCAAACACACCCTTAACCATCGCGGGGGTGAAGTCCTTGGAAGAAAGACCGTAGCGTCCGCCAGTGACCAAAGGCAGTTGCTGGCAGGGCAGCGTTCCGTTCAATGATGCTGCCGCTAAGGCGTTAACCACATCCTGGAAGAGCGGTTCGCCAATCGCGCCGGGTTCCTTGGTGCGGTCGAGAACCGCAATTTTCCGGACGGTCTTCGGCAGGGCTTCCAGCAGTTGTTGGGTCGGGAAAGGACGATAGAGGCGCATAACCAGCACGCCAACTTTTTCATTGCGGGCATTGAGGAATTTGGCGACCTCGGCGGACGTTTCCGCGCCGGAGCCCATGATCACAATCACGCGATCTGCGTCAGGCGCGCCGTGGTATTCCACAAGTTTATATTCGCGACCGGTCAGATCCGCGAACCGATCCATCTCTTCCTGCACGATACGAGCGCACTCGTCGTAATAGCGGTTCACCGTTTCGCGCGCCTGGAAGTACATATCGGGGTTCTGAGAAGTGCCGCGAATCACAGGAGCATCTGGCGTCAGAGCGCGTTTGCGGTGCTCGAGGATCATGTCGGCATTCACCAGCGCGCGCAGATCATCATCAGTCAACCGTTCAATTTTGTTTATCTCATGTGAGGTACGGAAACCATCAAAGAAATGGATAAAAGGAATGCGTGAACGCAGTGAAGCAGCTGTCGCGATCGCGGCAATATCCTGGGCTTCCTGAGCAGAGTTGGAAGCAATCAGACCCCAACCGGTCTGGCGCACAGCCATAACATCCTGGTGATCACCGAAGATGGAAAGCGCCTGGGCGGCAAGTGAACGGGCAGAAACATGGAAAACCGCGGGGGTTAACTCGCCGGCGATCTTGTACATATTGGGGATCATCAGCAGCAAGCCCTGCGAAGCCGTAAAGGTAGTGGAAAGTGCGCCAGTCTGCAGCGCGCCGTGCACCGCGCCAGCCGCGCCGCCCTCGGATTGCATTTCTACAACCGAAGGGATCGTACCCCAAATATTCGGAACGCGCTCCGCCGCCCACTGATCCGCAAACTCGCCCATAGTTGAAGAAGGTGTAATGGGATAAATCGCGATTACTTCGTTGAGCCTATAAGCAACATAAGCGGTTGCTTCGTTGGCATCTGTCATTACCATTTCCCGTTTCATTAAAAAACTCCTTTAAGTATTTTCGGACTTTGCCGTTTGTTAGTCACAATTTTAAAACCCTCCGAGACTGGAGGTTCGTGCCCTTGAATTGTACCCTTAATCACAAATCCGGGGGCGGCTTATTCGTGAAGTAACGTTAAAAATTGGGAATAGTTATATCTCTTGGCAATTTACTTTCCCCGATAACAGAAGAAAAGTAACTTACTTCTGGTCCATTTCTCAATCCACACTGACTTCACCATCCTTGGAAAGTTTTGCCTATTAGTCAACTCGCGCGCCAAAGACCTGAGGTCCGGTCCGGACTTAACGCTTGGGCGGCTTTATAGGTGTTGGGTTCCACCACATTCGATTTTGCATCTCAAGAATCTCATAAGGTGTAAAACCGTTGTTATGGAACATTCTTGTGTGATTATGGACATTTGTCACTAAATTAAAAAACTTCTGCGCCACGTCCAGGCTCTTGAATCGATATCCAGCGTCCTTGAAATAATCGATCCCAGCTTGGCTCGAGACTCCAGATTGAATTATTGCGTGCAGATCGATCAGATCACCGTCAACACCTCTTAGCCCTTCTCCGCGAGAGGTGAGCTTGTGCTCCAAAATAAACGCCTTTAATTCGGCATAAGGCTCCTCAGGCTCCCGGTAAACAAAATCGAGATACTTCAAAAATTCCTCTTTGCTTGGAAGAAAGTGCGGCTTTCCTCTTTGAGATTTTCGGATGTCTCGGACATTATCCTCATAATCATCGAATTCGGGTTGGAATTCAGGTCCTGAGATAATGTCCTCGAAAACTGAGTATTCAACTTCGTCGGTCCTGGCAAGGCGGGTCAACGCCAACAATGCCTCCTCAACAGTTGTGTGGGTTTCCTCATAATGGTTAAACACCGCTACAAATTCCTTCACGCTGATAACCCCATACAGACTTATTGCTGCTGTAGCGTATTGCGCAATTAGTTCTTTTCGCTCGCGACTTATACGTAATTTTGTGCCTGCCATATTATTCCACTCCAATCTCCTGACATTCTCGTCAAGATTAGTTACCCGAGGAGATCTTGACGTTGAAAAGTTGAATTTCTGACCCTATCCGTATGAACGCACAATTCTTGCCAGTTCAAATTGTGTACACTCATAGAAACCTGCGGGTTTCCAGTTCTTTTCGCGCAAGCACCAGCGTTGAGAGGCTCTTGCCGTCTTCCAATCTGCCGTCCAGAGCCATCTCCATCACTTGGCTTAGCGGCGCCACAACCGTCGTCAAAAATTCGTCGTCATCGTGTTTAAGCGGCGCGTCTTCCAGATGGAGCGCGAGAAAAACGTGCATATATTCTGACGAATAGCCCGCCGCCATGTAAAAACCGCCCAGGCTGACCATCTCGCCGCAATCCTTACCGATTTCTTCGCGCAGCTCCCGGTGAGCCGTCTGCAATGGCTCCTCGCCCGGGTCCATCACGCCCGCAGGCAGCTCAAGCAGCTCCTTTTCCGCGCCCACGCGATACTGCCGCACCAGATAAACCC
>LUZV01000126.1 GCA_001603765.1 Anaerolineales bacterium Chloro_02
TGATTATCCTTCTGCTTCTTTGCTGCTGTGTTGTGATTGTTGGCGGGGTGATTTGGTATTTAGTTGCCTCCGGGCAATATCGCTTTGATTGGTCTCTAGTTGCTCCTTTTTTGAGCCTGATCTAATCAAAACCTTTTCCGCTGGTCTGGTCGCAAGACCAGACCAGGCTTAATTAGCCCCGGCTCAGATATTATTTCCTTCACTGCTTCCAGGCAGCGGGTTCTAAGCTCGGATGACATATCCAGCGCGTTAAATTCGTCTTCATCCAACAGACGGTAGGTCCCATCAGGATAAATTATCAAATCGAGGGCGAGATCCTGCCAGATGATGCTTTCGGTGGTGAATTGCGCCGGTCGGCTGAGGTTGATGTACCAACACTTAACCAGATCAGAACGTCCAACCCGCACTTCAAACACATTGTATAAGCGGTCGGTGTAGTAGCGCTCTAACATCAAATCACCTCTGCGGAAGATCACCTGATCCACATTGACCTGGTCCGCGCCGTTAAAAAACGCGCTGATCAAACGAAAAGTTGGGCTTTCAGCGAGAAGTTCTCCTTGCCAACAAAAGACTGGTTCGCCCAGGTGATTTTGTTTGTATACGGATAGGCGTTGTGTGGACATCATGCGGCAAACACTCCAATTCTTTCAGCCGGCCAGCTCATGCGGATTGTCGCGCCAATCTCAGCGGGTGCCTGGCTCCGGGCATGGAGGGTCGTCTTGCCGCAAAGCAGCTCAAGCTGGAAATACTCTCCCATAAAAAGTGAATCGCGCACGACCCCTTCGAAAGTGTTTACTTGGTTGAGGCTTGGTTCGCCGATGAGCGCGTCTTCGGGTCTTAGCAAAAGCTGGCAAGCCTGACCGGGGGTTAAAGCGGTCTGCCGGGTTGAGACGACAACCCGGGCAAACTCCGTTTGCACAATTTGGGGCTCCATCTGGTCTGCTTCACCAGCGACCAAATTTCCCAGCCCCAGAAATTCCGCGATCCACGGGGTTTGTGGGTGGTCAAACAGCTCCTGAGGGCTGCCTTGCTGCAAGATCACGCCGTCGTGCAGGATTAACAGGCGGTCAGCCAAACCGAAAGCTTCTTCGCGGTCGTGAGTGACATAAATTGCCGGAATCTGGCTCTGATGCAAAACGGCTCGCAGCTCTTGCGTTAGCTGCGCGCGCAGCGTGCGGTCCAACGCGCCGAGAGGTTCGTCGAGCATGAGTAAGTTGGGCGAAGGCGCGAGCGCGCGCGCCAGAGCGACACGCTGCTGTTCCCCGCCCGAGAGCTCGGTTATGGGGCGCTCAGCAAAGCTGAGCATGCGGATGCTCTCCAGGCTCGCCCGCACCCGCCGCGCGATTTCGTCCGCCTTTAGCCCCTGCATTTCAAGCCCAAAGGCGATATTTTGCGCCACGCTCTGATGCGGAAAAAGCGCGTAGTCCTGGAACATTAAACCAAACCCGCGTTTATACGTCGGAACGTCTCGCAAATCGCGCCCGTTCCAGCGTACCGATCCGCCTTCTGGCTCTTCAAGACCGGCAATAACGCGCAGAATGGTGCTTTTTCCGGAACCCGAAGAGCCCAAAAGGCAAACTGTTTCACCCTGACGAACTTCAAAACTAACTCCTTGCAGCAGAGGCTTTCCTTCGTATTTTTTTGTCAGATTTTCTACTTCAAGCATCAAAACAACTCCTCGCCGGGAAGGCGAATTTTCTCAATCAGTAAACTGCCCAATCCGCACACGATCAGCAGCAGGGTTGACATCGCTAACGCCTGTCCGTAGTTTAACGCCCCAGGCTGAGAAATGTAGCGGTAGATTGCCACAGGTATCGTCGGCGTTTGAGGAGTGCTGAGGAAACTGCTCGCGCCAAACTCACCGAGCGAAATGGTAAAGGCAAACACCATGCTCACGAGC
>LUZV01000127.1 GCA_001603765.1 Anaerolineales bacterium Chloro_02
GACTTGCCCCGGATGTTTCTCCACGGGGAAGGTTTCCCCGGTCAGGACCGCCTGGTTGACAAAAAAATCGTTGGCACTTAACACAAGCCCATCAGCAGGGATTAAGCTGCCAGCTGAAAGCAAGACGATATCGCCGGGAACGATTTTTTCTGTGGGCAGCGAAACGGTCTGACCATCGCGCAGAACTTTTGAATTAAATGAGAGTTGGGCCTTTAACTTTTCTGCAGCCTGAGAGGCGTTAAATTCCTGAAAAAAGCTTAAAAGCGCGCTTCCAAGGACGATCAAAATGATGATCAGAGCGTCCATCCAATCCTGCAGGAAGGCGGAGATCGCCACAGCTACTAAGAGGATCAACATGATCGGACTCTTGAATTGGTTGAAAAAGAGATTCAGCGCGGTGGTCTTTGCCTTACCATGTATCTGATTGGGTCCAAAGTCCTTCAGCTTCTGCTCAGCCTCAGCTGAACTGAGACCCTGAGTTGAAGATTGGAGGGTTTGTAAGACAGATTCGGGGGTCTGGGACCAATAAGCGTTTTCAGGCATTTAAGATCTCCTAAGCGAGAATTCAATCAAAATAAGATTCCTAGCTGAAGATAATTGTATCCTCTCCTGGGGGATTATGAGGTAGCCATTCTTGTTATACGCCGCGTTTTGAAGACTGGTTAAAGTCAGCGTGAACGCCTGATAAATGTGGTCATTAAACGGCAGGTTTGAGTGTATGCTCTGCCAAAGTGGTCAATCCCATCTGGCGCGTTCAATCGCGCTCTACGCTATAATTCAGCCGATGAAGAAGACCAAGGTTAGGCTCAACAACGTCCCAGGTGAAGCCCTGCTATTGCTGACCGCGATCATATGGGGCACGGGTTTTGTAGCACAGCGTAAAGCAATGGATGGTATGCAGCCTTTCGCCTTCATCGCTCTACGGTTTTTTCTTGGCTGTCTTGTTCTGCTGCCGGGGTTAATCGTTAAGAAGGCAAGAAAGAAAACGACCTCTGCCTTTAATTGGAAGACATTTTTCCGCGGTACGGTATTGCCCAGTATGGTTGTGGGGTTGTTTCTGTTTGCTGGAACGAGCTTTCAGCAGCTTGGGATTGTGACTACCAGCGCGTCTAAGGCGGGGTTTCTGACCTCACTTTATCTGGTGTTGGTGCCGGTAACCGGTTTGTTCTTTGGCAACAAAGCTAACATTTGGGTTTGGATAGGTGTCGCGCTGGCGCTTACAGGCGTCTGGTTTTTATCGGTTGACCTGCAGCTGTCAGTTCAACAGGGGGATGTCATGCTGCTGATTGGCGCGCTGTTTTGGGCGCTGCAAATCCTGACGTTGGATCACTTTAGCCCTGGTATGGACTCGCTGGAGCTGGCTTATGGTCAGTTCCTTACCGCGGCAGTGATGGGGTTGGTGGTTAGTCTGCTAAGCGAAACCGGTCCCCTTGTGCGCGAGGCGTCTGCCTGGGAGCCGCTGATCTATTCGGGTGCGATCGCTGTGGGGATTGGCTTCACGCTGCAGGTGGTTGGGCAAAGCAAGGTCAACCCGGCTCTGTCGTCTCTCATTATGGGGCTTGAATCGGTCTTCGCGCTTCTTGGAGGGATGGTTTTCCTGGGTGAAAGGTTAAGCGGCAGGGAGTGGCTGGGGTGCGGATTGATGATGGGGGCGGTTGTGTTGGTGCAGCTTTTGGGGCAGCAGCAAAAGGTGAGCTCTAATCAGCAGGAACAATCGCGATCACAAAGCGAGCTTGAGTCCAATAGTCAGCCTTTTGGTCAGTGAGCTCGTCTACGGCTGCTCTACCGCAAAAATACAGCAGCATCGCGCCTGGGTCAAGGTCTCGGAAGCCGCTGGAAGGATAAGCCTCGGCAAGGTACGGAACCAGATCCATGGTGTGGCGTGAGAGTTCGTCTACTCGCGCCGCGGGGATCCTCACCGCGGCGGTGACGATGCCTTGTTGTGCCAAGCCATCCTGATAGACTTCCACGGAACTGCCCAACAGGCACTCGTTCAGTTTTGCTCCCATAACCTTGAGCGGCTGCACTTCATTGACTTCATTTGTTTCCAGGAAATACTGCAAATCGGTCGCGGGCGAACGCTCCTGCCAAAAATCCCAACCCGAGTGGATCCATAACCCTTCGTAATCCAGATGTTCCCAAGCGACAGCCAGCTTTTTTCCGATGCCAAACTCGCCATCTTCAAAAACACCCGGATGCCAGGCAATGATATCAATGGGTGGGATCTCTACCTGAGCGCCAGAGGGGCAGCGCATAGAGAACTTCATGCCGACTTTCGCGGCTAACAAATCCATCTTGCCAAAAGTCATCCAGCGGGAATTGGGTTCTGATTCGCCGATTGCAGTTGTGTCGCCCGGTTCTGCGACGGCAGGAAGATAAGCCTTGGTCTGGTTGGCGCCGCGCGGCGGCTGCCCATCGGTTATTGGGCGCAGGTTTTGGTCATGGGCTGAGAAACGAGCCATCTTCACAAGGATAAAGGCGGCCATAATTGAAAAAATGACCCCGATAACCAGGAAGATCGGATTGCGTCTTCTTTTCATACACGGCTTTCCGAACCCTAATCAGGGTCGCGTCTGATGAGAACTGACCCGAAGAAGTACAGGAAAAACGAAACCAGGGCTATTCCGAGGAAGATGAACCCAGCGGTGGAATAGGTCTTTGGGTTTCCACCCGGACCAACGGTTGGCGGAAGAGAGGGCGCCGGGGTGGTGGGGACGACCGTGGCGGTTGGCGAGGCGGTTTGCTTCGGTGGAGGCGTTTCCGTTGGCGTAACAGTTGGTGATGGGGTTAGGGTATGTGTGGCTGTTGGCGGAAGCGTGGCAGTCTTAGTTGGCGTTCGGGTGGGTCGGTTTGTGGGGGTGGGGCTGGGGATGTAACCTCCATGCATGACAACGATCGGCGTGCTGGTTGGATCCGCATCCGAGATGAATTTTTCTTGTGATAAAGAGGCTTTTACCGACTTCAGAGATTGCCAGGTAAAAGGAATCAATAGTCCGATCATTAATGCCAACAGCGCAATAGGGATGAGCCATTTTTTCTTTTTCTTTTGCGTTGTTTCTTTCATGATTACCTCTGAAAATCGCGGGTGATGATTGTTTAGGGGCTTAAAAAAGCTTAGCAGATACGATGCAAGTAGCGTGCCAATATGACGCTAAAATCAAAGATAAAACGAGCCGCGGAAACGACGCATCCCCAGGGGTACTCTGATCAATCCGCTGCTTTTCCGACATGCAATGGATCGAATCACCTAAAACGGGCAGACAAAGGCAGTGAATCGTAAGCCTGGTGGGTTGCATGTTAAAATAGCGGCAGACCAAAGGAGAAAACAATGGCAAAACCCATGACCCCCGAAAATCGCGTGAAGAAAGCGCGAGAATTGATCGCCAAAGCGCGGAAAATTCCACCCCCAAGCTCTGTGGGCTGGGAGTACTTCAGCTATACTGCGCAGGTCAAGGATACCCTCAAGCAAGCGTTTGAGCTGGTAAAACTCATCAACCATTCGCCTTCAGCGCCGGAGGAGATTAAAGCTGACGCCCGCGCCGTGATTGATGAGATTGCCACTGCCGAGAAGGAGATTCTCAAGCCATCTAAACCGGCTTGATTGCCGGTGGCTTAAAAATAATGTGGGAACGGACTCTTTAGTGAATTTCTGATCAGCGGTCAGATTGGTGTTGCCAGGAGGTGCGGAGATGAATCAACAAGAGCAGTGGGAAAGATGTGTCCGGTTTCATGGGCATGAATGCGGCGGACTGACGATTGGTTTTAAGGCAGCGCAGCTCGCTATCGAGGAGCTTGGGCTGAGCTTTTCAGCAGACGAAGAGGTGGTGTGCGTCAGCGAGAATGATGCTTGCGGCGTGGACGCCATTCAGGTCATGTTGGGATGCACCGCCGGGAAAGGGAACTTATTGTTTCACCTGACAGGCAAGCAGGCTTTTTCGTTTTACAAACGACCTGACGGTGAGTCAATTCGGATGATTCTGAAAGAACGCCCCGAAGGGATGACCCGGGAAGAGTCTTTTGGGTGGCTTCAGGCTCAACCCCCGAGAGAGCTGTTCGATGTAATGCCAGCACGTGTAGAGCTGCCTGAGCCTGCTCGAATCTTCAGCTCAATAGCTTGTTCCAAGTGCGGCGAAGTGGCAGCCGAGTACTTCATCCGGTTTCAAAACGGCGAGCCAGTCTGCCTGGATTGCTGGCATACCTACTGCCGCTTCAGCGTCTAACGCGTTTATCCCGCTTATCCTTTTCGCCAGGCGGTGGAAAAATAGCCTGGCTGCGAGGTTTCATCCTCTTTTTTTGAAGTAAATGACGCTATCTTGCGGGATGACGATCTTCTTATCCTCGGCCAACTGGTCAAAAAGCTCACCAAGCTCCTTCATATAAGCAGCGAAACCCGGGTCTGTTT
>LUZV01000128.1 GCA_001603765.1 Anaerolineales bacterium Chloro_02
GAATTTTACTTTATGTCGAATAATTTCGGCAATGAATCCTAACGCCAACCAATAAAAAATCAGGCGCCAAAAACGACACCTGATTTGATTTTTACTACGAACTTATCTAAGCTACAAATTCTCCAGCCGTTTGACCATTCCGTCGATCACGTCAAAACCGCCCTGCCAGAATTCAGCTTTCGTCACGTCCAGCCCAGCTTCCGCCAGCAGTGGGATGGGGGCGATTGAGCCGCCCGCGGAGAGAATGCGCATATATTTTGGCTTGAAGCTTTCGCCTTCTTCTTTGTAGCGTTTATACAAAGCGAAAACCAGCAACTGCCCAAACGCGTACGCGTACACATAGAACGGCGTGCCGAAAAGATGCGGGATTGAGACCCACTCGTGTTTGAATTCATCTGAAACGTCAACTGAATCGCCAAATTCTTCCTTGAGGTTAGCCAAATATGCCGCGTTCAGGTCATCCACTGAAGCGTCGCTGGCGATCATGCTGTGAGCCTCACGCTCAAACAGGGCGAAGTAAATCTGGCGAATGATTGTAGCAAAGGCATCGTCAAGCTGCCCAAAAAGGATGTCCTGCTGAACCGCCGGGTCTGTTTCACGTTCGAGCATCAAATCGGTGAGGGTCATCTCGCCAAAGGTAGACGCTGTTTCCGCCAGGGGCAGGCAGGCGTGTTGGGTGAAGAGGCTGTGCTCTTCTGCCATCATCGAGTGCACCGCGTGCCCAAGCTCGTGCGCCATAGTTGAAACATCATCAGACTTGCCCTGAAAGTTCAGCATGACCCAGGGGGTCAGGTCCGGACCCAGCGTGGAGCAAAAAGCGCCGCCCATCTTCCCCTTGCGCACTTCGCTATCCACATGTTGCTGGTCAAACACACGTTTTGCCAGATGGGTAAATTTTGGGTCAAAGCGGTCAAAAGCTTCAAAAGTCATATCAGCCGCCTCCTGGAAGGTATAACGCTTGTCAGATTCTGCCAAAGGGGCGTAGATATCGTATCGGCGCAATTTTTCCATTCTAAGTTTGCGTGCTTTGAGGCGGAAGTAGCGGTGGAAGATGCCGACATTTTTGCGCGCCACATCCAGCAGCGTGTCAATCACCGCGTCGGGAAGATCGTTCTCTTTATTACGGACTGAAACAGGGCTGGCAAACCCGCGGAGCCCAACATTCTCATTCTTCCAATCCCGCACGATATTTTGATAGATCTGACCAAGGATAGGGGAATCCTCGCCATAAACGCGATAGAGCTCCTGATACGCCCTGGCGCGCAGGTCGGTGTCGGTTGTGCGCACCAACGCCATCAGTTCGCCACGCGTCAGTTCCTTTTGTTCGCCATTAACTTCCACCTTAAAAACATAGCGGTTGGTAATGGAATCATAGAGCATATCGTGAGCTGACCGACCGGTCACATTCTTGATGTTGACGATTTTTTCTTCAGCCTCGCTGAGGGTGAAGGGCTTAAAGCTGCGCATTTGTTCCAGCCAATAGCGATAGTCCCCACTGGCATTCAGCAACCGCGCGGCGTTATCATCATCCAGCGCCTTCCACCACAAGCTGAAGAAGAGTGTGCGGTTTTCCATTTCAGCCGCAAACTGCTGAAAACGGGCAATATTGATCTGAGCTTGTTGGTCCTGAGTATTGGCGGCAAAACTAAGCGAAGAAAACCCGTACAAACGATATGCCTGTTTGTTCATTTCCTCCTGCTCATGCAGCAGTTCGAGGAATTTTTCTGTGCTAATTTCGGGGGTAAGCTCAGCGCGCTGACCGACAAATTTCTCCACGCGGGCTTCGAGCTCCTGATAGGTCTGATTGATTGCCGGATCGTTGAACCCTGTGAAGAGTTCTGTCAACTTCCAGCCTGATTGGGTGTAGGTAGGTTCTTTTTCGCTCATGAATGGTCCTTTTCGTCTTTTTTTTCTATGATAATCCATCAACACCCCCATCCGCGATTTTGCGTACACACCCTGCCGATTGGCACCCTAAGCCGGCTTTATGGAGATGGTGACGGTTGTGCCCTGATCGATGCCAGCAGATTCCGCTCTGATCGCTGCGCCCTGCAGCTCCACCAGCGCTTTGCAGATCGCCAAGCCAAGCCCCATTTTGCCCCTGGAGCCCGTACGGGCTTTATCCGCCTGGTAGAACCGCTCAAACACCATGGGCAAATCCTCCGCGGCGATTCCGTCACCCGTATCCCTGACACTCAGCTCAATTTTGTCGCCAACCTTGCTGGAAAGAGTCACGATACCGCCTTCCGGAGTGTGGCGCAGGGAGTTTTCCATCAGGTTTTTCAGCACTTGCAGCATCCGACCTTCATCCACGAGGACCATCGCCGGGGTTTCATCCAGGTCCAGGCGCAGCTCCACACCCTGCCGGGTTGCGATCAACTGATACGCCTGAGCAACTTGCTCAAGCAGCCGGTTAGGCGCAACTTGGTTTAATAAGATTTCCACGCCTCCTGAGTCAGCCTGGCTGAGCATTGTCAGGTCCCCTACCAGCCGACGGAGATTGTCCAATTCGGTTTTAATGATGCCAAGCTGATTCGCGTTCAGGGTTACGTCGCCGTTTTCGTACATTTCTATATATCCGGAGATAATTTGAAGCGGCGTGCTGAGATCGTGGGTAATATCCGCTGTGAGGCGTTTACGTTCGGCATCAGCGTGAGCGAGATCTGTGCTCATACGGTTAAAACTCTCACTTAATCTGCCGATTTCATCCCGCGACATCACGGGCACCTGCTGACCGAGCGCGCCCTGCGCCACCTGTTCTGAAGCTTCCGTAAGGCGGTTGATTGGCTTAAGGATCCCTGCGGCAAGCAAAATGCCGATTGCTACCGCCGTAAGCGTTCCCGCTGCGGCAGCAATCGCAATCGCCAGGTTAACCTGCCCCATATACCAGCGCTCAGGCTGAGAGAGCTCCAGGCTTTTTTCGTCCACAAGAACATAAGCAACGACCTGACCATCCACCTCAACCTCGTGAGCGCCTTCAAGCAACTGGCTCGGCACGGTAGAGCCAACGGGTTGATTCTGCATTGGCAAAAGCGTTTTACCAGCGGCGTTTACTAATCCGCGTATACCGCGGATGTCATCCGTCTGAAGGTTTTTTGCCATGCGCATAAAGGAAGATTTCGGTCCATGCTGCATCATCAGTGAGAGGTAATAATATACAAAGCCATCTGTAGTCTGATTAGCCCGGTAATAGTCTTCAACAATGGCGGACATTTCGTCCACTTGCTGCTTGATGACCATGTTCCGCAGGGATTTGCCTGAGCGAAACTGGACAAACAGCAGCGCCACTAAAACTGTTACCAGGGCGACCGCGGCATAGGTCAAAATAAGGCGGGTTTTGAGCGACTTCTTCAATCGGCACCTTCAATAAAGCGATATCCCACGCCAAAAACAGTTTCTATGTAAGTTGGTTCCGCAAGGTCGTCGCCAAGTTTTTGGCGCAGATTGCGGATGTGGATCTTGATGGTCGCCTCAGAGCCAGCAAAACCATTATCCATCAACCGCAGGGAGACGTCTTGCCGCCGAACGACTTTGCCAGCGTTTTCGAGCAGGAGCGTCAGGAGGGTAAATTCCAGCGGGGTGAGGTCAATCAGCACTCCATCTTTCCGAACTTCATGCCTGGCGCTGTCGAGGGTCAGGTTTTGCACCTTCAAGGCAGCGGTCAGCTCTTCACTGACATTTGTCCGGCGCATGACAGCCCGTATACGCATCAGCAATTCGCGCAGGTGGAAGGGTTTGGTGATGTAATCATCCGCGCCTAATTCAAAACCGCGCACGATGTCCGCTTCCTGCTGTTTGGCTGTGATCATTATCACCGGCACGCTGCTTTCAGCACGCAGTTTGGAGATAAACTGGTAGCCGTCCATGTTGGGCATCATGATATCGAGCAGAATCAAATCGATGCCCCCTTCATGGAACACACGAAACGCTTCCACGCCGTCATAGGCGAGCGCAACCTCGAACTCTTGATTTTCAAGGTATTCCTGCAGCATCAACTGCACATTGCGCGTATCGTCGACGACTAAGATCTTTCTGCCCATAGTTTGATTATAGCTTTCTTTATTTCCCGATTTCGATATCGACTTCTATCAGCGTTTTCATTTGCCATGAGGGAGTCTTAACACATCAGGGTTTGTTTGCCAGGCTGGATGAAGTTGCTGGTATGAACTTTTGCAAGGTCCTTTTTACCGATAATGCCCTCAGGTCTCTTCTATTTCTGAACCTCATCTTAGTTTTTTTTAACGGAGAATGGTTTATATGCAGTATATACCGCGGTTTATCAGATTTTTCGGTTGGGGAACATGCCGCGTGGGCTGTTATTGTTCGGTAATTTGACCCAAATATTGTTCTCGCAGCAGATCTATCGGCTTGTGAGTGTTAGTTTCGGGGTCAAGGTAGTGCCAGAGCTTCCACCCGTTGGCTGGTCCACCGCGTAAGGCGCGCGCCACGGCGTGGATTGAACCGCGGTGACCATTTAGCACCACGGAGCCATCCGCCTGGACGGTGGCTTTATGCTGCTCATCAGCACCAAAGAACAGCGCGTCGCCCGGCTTGATGAAACCCTGTTCCACCAGCGTGCCGAAGGGGACGCGCCTGCGCTTTCGTGGGTCTGGCGTGAGGAAGATGGGCGCGTTAAACTCAAGCTGCATGGCAGACTCAAGCCGCTTGCGCGCCGCGCGGATGTAGTTGGGTTCCATTTCGATCCCTATATAGTGCCGCTGCAGCTTTTTCGCCATCGCGCCGGTGGTGCCAGTGCCAAAAAACGGGTCGAGCACCACGTCGCCGGGATCGGTGGAAGCCAGCAGGATGCGGTAGAGCAGCGCTTCGGGCTTTTGGGTTGGGTGAGTCTTTTTGCCATCTTCTTTCAGGCGCTCCTTGCCGGTGCAAATCGGCAGGAACCAGTCTGAGCGCATTTGCAGGTCATCATTTAGGGATTTCATGGCGCGGTAGTTAAAGGTGTACTTCGCGCCAGGTTCTTTCTGCGCCCAGAGCAGGGTCTCATGCGCGTTCGTAAAGCGCACGCCGCGAAAGTTTGGCATGGGGTTGCTCTTGACCCACACAATGTCGTTCAGGATCCAGTAGCCCAGGTCCTGCAGGATGCTTCCTACGCGGTAGATGTTGTGATACGAGCCAATTACCCACAGCGTGCCGGTCGGCTTAAGCACACGGCGGCACTCACTGAGCCATTTGCGGGTGAAGTCGTCATAAGCCTGGAGGCTTTCGAACTTGTCCCATTCCTCAGTAACCCCTTCGACCTTGCTCACATTTGGGCGCCAGAGATCGCCCTGCAGCTGCAAGTTGTAAGGAGGGTCGGCAAAGATCAGATCCACTGATTCAGCCGGCAGCATTGGCAGCACATCAAGGCAATTGCCTTCAATGACAGTATCAATCCAGGGCTCAAGCGGATTTTCGGACATGGTGTCTTTATTGTAACCGCAAGGGAGTCGGATTATCCACAACATTCGTACCCTGAGAGACCCCTTAAAAGCCGAAAGTTTTGTCAAATTATTGACATTACATGTGTTTTTAGAGAGTTATGTCAATTTTTTGATAAAACTTATCCTCTATAGGGACTTACAAGGTTTTGTTTGG
>LUZV01000129.1 GCA_001603765.1 Anaerolineales bacterium Chloro_02
TAATCTAAATGACTATCTAATGAAAAAATATAACAATTCTTGGGGACAGAAAACGATTCCGCCATTTATTATGGAAAATGACGAGCTTATGGAAGGGTATAAAGTGATTTCCAATCAATGATGGAAAAAAGCGAGGAGTATTTTTCCGTTCTTGCATGGTCTCCTGATTACGCAGTATCCCTGTGAGACCATGTAAGGCATTTGACCGCCAATTCTCATGGAAATCGGCACTAAAGACTTTCGCGTTCTCTATCACCGATAACTAAGTACTGAGACCTGCGGTTAAGTTCACCCGCGCGGTCAGGAGACCGACGGGAACAAGGTGAATCGTCATTGCGACTGCTTGCATACAGAGTAGGGAGCGGTAGCGACCGCGGCAATCTACCTGTCGAGGAGGAGATCGCCGTGCCCTGCTTCGCGGGTACAGGCTGCTTCGCTCGCGATGACGGGTTGTAGTCGTAGGTCAGGTTGCGGTTTTCAACCTGACGACACACATGTCCCTCGTTCTTTCATGCTCTCCTGACCATGCAAGGCTTTTAACCGCCAGGTCTCACGGAAATCCACATTAAAGCAGTCGTAGGTCAGGTTGAAAACCGCAACCTGACCTACACCTCGTCTTCACTCGCTCGGTCCCACAGGGATACTGCGTAATCAGGAGACCGCCGGGAACAAGGTATGTTGGGTTATACGCCTGCGTCGCTGCACCCAATCTACATTCTCTGGTCGAAGACGACCATGTCGTCGATAAATATATATTCGAGATCGTCGTAGGGGCGAAGCAACCGAAATCAGCCTCTCACGCCAGATGAGATAATCTTGTTAAGTTGCTTCGCCCCTACCGTAGCCGAATTGGTATTAATGACTCTTTATCGCTCCACCAACCTATCAATCCATGCTACCCCGGATAATCTGCGATTTTGCGGGAGAGATCAATTTTCAGCAGCCGCGGCAGGCGGGAGTTCACTTCGCGATAAATTTCATCCAAATCCAGCGTCAGGTGCTTGCCGCCCTGATAAATCAGTTTGCCGTCGCAAATCACCGTATCCACATCCCGCGCGTCCATCGAATAAATCAGGTTAGCCGCCTTGTTAATTACCGGCTGGGCGGCCGGGCGGTCCTGCCGCAGCAGCACCACGTCCGCGAGGTTGCCAGGCTTAAGGTTGCCGAGCTTCGGCTGGCGCACAACTCTCGCCCCGCCCTGAAACGCCAGGTCTAAAACTGTATTGACGTCCAGCACTTCCGCGTCCATCGCGCGGTTTTTTTGAGAAAGAGCGGTCAGGCGCATCTGCTCAAATAAGTCCAGCGTGCAGCTGCTGACAGCGCCGTCAGTTGCCAGACCAACCGCGAGACCTTTTTCGAGATATTTGGGCAGATCAGCCAAGCCAAGCGCCATCGCCATATAAGTTTTGGGCGCCTGAGCGATGCCAACCTCTCTGCCTGCCAGCAGATCGAGGTCCGCGTCGGTTGGATAGAGGCAGTGCGCCAGAATGGCTGGGTGGTCCAGCAAGCCAGAATCAGCTAACACCTGAATGGGCGTCTTACCGTAGCGTTCAAGCGAAAGAGTCACTTGTTCGGCGGTTTCGGCGGCATGAGTATGGTTGCCAACGCCCAAATTTGCCGCTTCGCGCGCGCAGCGAGCAAGGAAATCCGGGTCACAAAGGTAAGGAGAGTGCGGCGCGAGCCATGTGGTGATGCGCCCGTCGGCTTTGCCCTGCCAGCGCTCCACGAAACGAATTGTTTCCTCAAGTTGGGCATAACCCTGATGGGCGAAGACTGCCCAGCCCAGGTTGGCGCGCGTGCCCGCCTGCTCCACCGCGCGCGCGACCCAATCCATCTCAAAATAATGGTCGGCGGTATAGGTAATTCCGGCAGCAATCATTTCAGCCTGCCCCAGCATCGCGCCCCAATAGACATCCTCGGGGGTCAGGTTGGCTTCCAGTGGAAAAATCACCTTGTTGAACCAATCATTCCCGTTCACGTCTGGTCCGGCATTGCGGAAGAGCACCATAGGCACATGCGCGTGGGTGTTGATCATCCCCGGCACAGCTAACATCCCGTCCGCCTCGATCACGCGGCAATTCGGCGGGACTTCGCTGGAGGTGGGCTGGATCGCGCTGATCTCGTTCCCCCTGACCAGAATATCCTGCCCGGGGAAAAAGTTGGGCGTTTGCCCGTCAAAAGTTAGGACTTCGCAATTCCTGATCCATAAAGTTTCCATTTTTCTCCTTACTCTGCCTGAGCTGCATGCTCTAAAACTCATCCGCCAGGCGGATTGCTTCAACAATCGCGCGGTCCAGAATGGTCCGCACGGGTTCTTTGCCAAGGTCGAGCCCATCAGCCGAAACAACATCAAAACGCGGGATGCCCCAGAAATCGCACAGGGCTTCCAGGTAGCGCGCTCCCATTTCAAAAGGGGAATCGCGATAGTCTCCGCCGCGCGTGGTCAGGAAGAGCAGCCGGCTCGCCTTGCATAAGCCAAACGTGCCATTTTCGTCCGCGCCGAAGGTCACGCCGTCCACGCAGATGTTCTCGACATAAAGCTTCAGCAGCGCGGGGAAGCCCAAATCCCAAAAAGGCGCTGCCATCACCACGCGGTCAGCCTGGCTAAACTGGTGAGCGTAGCGGAAGCGCGGATGATCCCGCTTGTCCTCCGCCAGCAGGCGTTCGCGCTGCGCAAAAAAGCCTTCGCTGAGCGGCGCGAGCGGCTCGTCCATCAGGCAAAGCTGCTCAAGCTGGTAACCTTCTTTGCTCCGCAGGGCGGAAAGAAACCTTTCGGCGAGCACGCGTGTGCGCGATTCCTCGCGCCGGATGCAGCAATCGATATAGAGAACCTTTACCATTCACATACCTCCGGGACACTCAGCGCGCCTTCACTCAGCGCTTGTTTTACTTCCGCCATCGTTGGGATGGAATCCGCGGCGCCCGGACGCTGGACGCACAGCGCCGATGCCGCGGTTGCCAGACGGAGCGTGTCCGCCAGGCTGAGCCCATGCAGCACGCCATAAAGGAAATATCCGCTAAAAGTGTCGCCGGCAGCCGTAGTATCAACCGCCTGCACCCTGCAGCTGCCAATGCTGGCAAAATGCCCGTTCCGCGCGCACTGCGCGCCGCGCGAACCCAACGTGAGCAAAATGCCCGCCTGTGGGTAAAGCTCAACCAGCCGCTGGAGCAGGCTCTCATCTGCCTCGCCGCCGGCAATCCCCGCGCCTTCCACCTCGTTGACAATCAACCAGTCGAGCAGGTTAATCGGAAAGGATTTGACCTCGTTGGAATAGGGCGCGGCGTTGAGCGCCACTTTCAGCCCTCTTGCGGCAGCTTTTTCGATGATCTCACCTATAAGGTTGGTTTCGTTCTGCAGCAGCACCAAACCCTCAGCGCCAAACGCTTCAAGGGTTTGGTCAATATAGGCTTCCGTAAGCATCTGATTGGTACCACCATAGAGCAGAATGCGATTTTGCCCAGAATCCGCTACTTCAATGATAGCGTGCCCGCTGACTTCCGTTGAGGGTTTCATCAGTGAGGTGTCCACCCCGGTTTCGCGGAGTTTCTCAACCAAAAAACCGCCATCCCTACCGGCGATGCCAGCATGGAAAACCTGGCTGCCAGCTCTGGCTGCCGCGATGGATTGGTTGAGCCCTTTACCGCCGCTGTTCATCATGTAACTTTTGGTGTGTTTTGTTTCTCCGGGCTGCACGAAAGTGTCAACACGGTAGACGTGGTCAATATTGAGTGAGCCGAAATTGAGGATGGGCATAGGCTGTCCTTTCCGTTTGATTTTCGAAGATGAGACAATTATACTGGTAGAAATTCATCAGAGGAGATCCGAGTGACTATGCTGCAGCCCCATATCCAGCTCGACCAAAGTGTTCAGGTTCAATGCGCTCTATTGCCTGGCGACCCAGCCCGGCTCGACCGCATCGCGCCCTTTTTGAGTGATGTACGCGAATTGGCTTACAATCGTGAGTTTCGTTGTCTGCGCGGGGTCTACAAGGGGCTGCCGGTGTTGGCAGTTTCAACCGGCATTGGCGGAGCGTCTGCTGGGATTGCCGCCGAAGAACTTCACAATATCGGGGTCAGCGCGATGATCCGCATTGGCAGTTGCGGCGCGCTGCAAGCTAAGGTTAAACTGGGCGACCTGATCATTGTAAACGGCGCGGTAAAAGACGACGGCGCTTCCAACACCTACAGCAGGGCGGGTTTCCCGGCGGTGCCGGACGCAGAGCTGATGATTGCCTGCATCGAGGCTGCCAAAGAACAGGGTTTTGCCCATCATGTTGGGATCGCCCGCAGCCACGACAGTTTTTACACTGACCAGGAGGCTGAAATTGATGCTTATTGGTCCAGGCAGGGAGTGCTCGGCGCGGACATGGAGACCGCGGCGCTGTTTACCATCGGCAGTTTGCGTGGGTTTAAGACCGCGTCGATCCTGAATAACGTTGTGGCTTATGAGCAGGATACCGCCGAATCGATCGGATCTTACGTGGATGGAGAAAACCTTGCCATGCAAGGAGAACGCAACGAGATCCTCACCGCGCTCGAAGCTTTCCATCGGATGTTTCGGTAAAGTTGTGAATCTGGAGAAAAAAACCGCCGCTGAAAACGCGGCGGTTTTTGGTTAAAGCAAAGAAATTGGCTTTGGCTTAGGTTATTTCACGCCGAGGCGTCTGCCAACCCGGTCAAAGGCGTCCAGCGCCTGTTCGAGGTCATCCTGACTGTGGGCAGCCGAGATCATCACACGGATGCGGGCTTTGCCAACGGGAACGGTGGGGAAGCCGAGCGCCATGGCAAAGATGCCTTCATCAAAGAGCTGCCGGCTAAATTCGCGCGCTAATTGGACGTCCCCGAGCATAACCGGAGTGATCGGTGTCTGGGTCAGACCAGTATCGAAGCCGAGAGCGCGAATTTCCTGCTGGAAGAAACGCGCGTTCGCCCACAAGCGGTCAACCAATTCGGTTGACTCCTCCAGGAGGTCTACAGCCGCCAGGCAGGCGGCGACGTCGGGAACGGTCGCGGCTGAAGAGAACAAGAAGGGTCGTCCGCGCTGGCGCAGCCACTCCACGATCTTCCCATTTCCCGCTACCACACCGCCAACCACGCCGAAAGCTTTGCTGAAGGTGCCAACCTCAATATCTACCTTGCCGTGCAGCTTGAAGTGGTCCACAATGCCGCGCCCGCCTTCGCCCATCACACCTTCGCCGTGAGCGTCATCAACCATGGTCATCAACCCATACCGCTCCGAAACTTCCACGAGCTTGTCAAGGGGCGCGTAATCGCCATCCATCGAGAACACACCGTCTGTGATCATCAGACCGCGGCGATAAGTCCCTTCAGCTTCTTTCACAACCCGTTCGAGGTCAGCCGGGTCGGCGTGAGCGAAGCGGTAGATTTTCGCGCCAGAAAGGCGGGATCCGTCAATGATCGAGGCGTGATTGAGCTCATCCGAAAAGATAGCGTCTTCTTTGGTTACCAATGCCGGGATGGCGGCGCCGTTGGCTGTGAAGCCAGACTGGAACGTAATCGCCGATTCAACCCGCTTAAAGGCTGCCATGCGCTTTTCAAGCTCGATGTGCAGGCTCATAGTCCCCGCGATTGAGCGCACCGCACCAGGCCCAATGCCGAATTTCTTCATAGCATCACTAGCGGCTTCCACCAGGCGCGGGTGGTCAGCCAGCCCCAGGTAATTATTGGAGCAGAAATTGAGCACCTTTTTACCGTCAACTATCAACGATGGTCCCTGGGGGGAATTTATTGTGCGAATGAGGTTGTAGAAACCAGTTTCTCTCAGATTCTTGAGTTCTTCATCGATCCAGGCTAATTTATCGGTCATGCTCTCCTCTTTTTCTGGCAGATGCTTAAATTATACTCGCCCTTATCGGCTTTGCGGCCATTTCCCTTGGGGATAAGGATATAATACCAATACAAATAAAAAATCTCAGGGAGTGTGCCATGCAAATTCGTTATAGTGTTGATTATGCTGATATTAGCCGAAAGGCTGCCCTTATCATTGCCGCTCAGGTTCAGATTAAGCCCCATAGTGTGTTGGGGCTTGCCACGGGTTCCACCCCTATCGGCACTTATAAAGAGCTAATTCGCTTTCATCATGAAGAAGACCTTGATTTCTCCAAGGTTAAGTCGGTGAACTTGGATGAATACTATGGGCTGGGTCCGGATCATGAGCAGAGTTATCATTACTTTATGCGCCAAAACTTCTTTGACCACATCAATATTCACCTCGAAAACACGCATGTTCCAGACGGATTAACCGCTGATGTGAGCAAGACCTGCGCGGAGTATGACGCGATGGTGGCGTCGCTGGGCGGGACGGACATCCAGCTTCTGGGTATCGGCGACAACGGGCACATCGCCTTCAACGAGCCGCACAGCTTTTTCTTTGCCAACACCCATCTTGTGGATCTAAACGAAGAGACGATCAAAGCCAACGCGCGCTTCTTCGCGAGCGAAAATGAGGTGCCGCGGCAGGCGATTACCATGGGTATGCGGTCTATTTTGAGCGCGAAGTTGATCCTGCTTTTAGCCAGCGGGCCCAAAAAAGCCGCGGCAATTGGTCAGATGATTCACGGTCCGGTGGATCCCCAACTTCCGGCTTCGATCTTGCAGCTCCACCCGAATGTGATGGTAATCGCGGACCGGGAGGCGCTCGCGTTAGCCTGAGACAAACTGGGAGCCTTACAAACAGTTCGGCTGTGAACCCGCCCTGCAGCTCAGGGCGGGTTCACTTTTTTAGATCAGTTTTTCAGTGTGACCAGCCAGATTGCGCAGCAGTTCTAACTGACCGATATGATAGGCATGGTGATACTCCATGAAAAACAGCATCCATCCGCGCCGTGAGGGCTGACCAAACCCCTGGATTTCTTCATCAAAGTCCGCTTCTGTCAGTGAGGCAACCTTTTCCACAACTGCGTTTTGAAGCACAGCGTAAGCCTTCATCAACTCGGAAGCGGTCATCAGCCCCTCTTCAGGGCCCAAAATTGGTTCGGAGCCGTTGCCGTACCGGCTAAGGTCTGCCAAACCCTCCGGCAGAGTGCCGCCCGCAAACTTTAGGATTGGGATCAGGCTGCCGGTTAGGTGCCCCAGCGTCCACAACATGCAATTGCCGCCATGCGGAGGTTGGAGCAGCATTTCAGCGTCACTCACCCCCTCGATTTGCTGCTGAATGATTTCCAAGTTATTCTCCAGCATCCTGATGTATTCTTGTGCTTTAATCATTCCATCTCCTTTTTTGATTATGCATTGAACCATCTCGTACTAAATAATGAGTGAGTTAACAAAACAGAGCAGTAAAACAAGTCGAGATAATGATACCAGGCGCCGTGCTATTAACAGTTTTGGTAATAACACTTCACCTGATAACTAACATAATCATACCAGTTACCAAGTTTGTTGAGCGGAAAAGTATCAATTCTGATCTCGCGGGTCTTCAGACCATGTAAGATCAACATTATGCATACAGTAGGGGCGAAGCAACCCAACAAAAATGCTACACCTTCCCCAATACGTTAACCAATGGTTGCTTCGCCCCTACGACCATCGGGAAACCCCCGATCTCGCCGGTCTTCCGACCGAGCGAGAGGTTTGGCTTGTTTGGTTCCACAGAGATACTGCGTAACCAGAAGACCATGCAAGATCAGCATGGTGCATACGGTAGGGGCGAAGCAACCCAACAAAAATGTTTTGTCTTCCCTAATACGTTAATCAAAGGTTGCTTCGCCCCTACGACCATCGGGAATACCCCGATCCCGCCGGTCTTGCAGAGCACCTCAACGCCGCAGGCGCGTATGGGCAGACCGCGCGAGGGGTCTTTACTTCTTTCCCAGCAAGGTTTGCAATATGGTTTTTGAAGAATGAACTTCAATTAGACCGGTGACCGCCGCGGGAAGATTGGTTGGGTTGTCGTAGATCAGGTATCGCGGTTCCCAGTTGGGATTAAATTTGTCTTTAAACTTGCGCAGCCCCGCAAAATCAAAATAGCGGGATAACCTGGTCGAGAGGGTATGCAGCGCTTTTTCCGTTTGGGGATCGCCTTTCTCCTCCCCAACCCCCGCGATGGGGCTTAATCCGAGGCTGAAGGTGTCGTACCCTTTTTCTTTTGCCCAGAACAGGGCGCTGACAAACAAAAACTCCATTGTTCCCGGTTCCACGTCCGGATAATGCCGCATCAAATCGATAGTCACTTCGTTTTTCTGGTATTCTCCGACCAGGTTGCTAAAAGCCACGGGTTTAGCGTCCGCGTCCCGAACAATGATTAACGGGCACTCTGCCAGGTAGGCGGGGTCAAACCAACCGTCTGAAAAACGCAACTCATTAAGCCCGCGCTCTTTAAGCCAGGCGTCGCTGATTTGCCTGAGGGGCTGCAGATCGGAAAGCGCGTGAGGCGGCGGAGCGACCTCAGCGCGGTAGCCGGTCTTCATGATATGGGTATGGGCGTTGCGCATGTTTTTATGCTGACTGCCCTCAAGGCTGAAGTCCTTCAGGTTAACAATGGCTTCATAGCCCAGGCAGAGGGTTTGAAGCCCAGCAGCAGAATACGCCTGCAAATTATCTGGAAGTACTGAAACAAAAAGTGGAATCCAATCGTTATTCGCGCAGAACTGCTTAAATGCCGCGATACATGCTGACAGCTCTCCCTCCGGTCCAACAGGATCCCCCAGCGCCACGGCTGTTCTGCCGCCCAGGCTGTAGCCAATCACACAATTATTGAAGAAGAAGTAACTTTTATCCGGAAATAACAGTGCCCGGCAAAGCCCACTGCGCCCAAATTCCTCGATGATCTGCTTTGCCTTCTCCCTTTCGGCAGGAAGAGCAATGCCAGCTTGCAGGACCGGGCGCAGCATACTGATTAGTGCCATCAAAAAGGAAGACGCGCCAATAATCACGATTGAGCTTTTAAAGAAACGCCCGTAGTTAGTGAGCGGCTGGAGCAGACTGTTCTGCGGGTCAAAAAACAGGTTCCAGGTTTGAGCGATGGCTTTTTGCAGCGTAACCTGTCCAAAATGACGATCGAGAAGGAGGAACCCGGCGGTGCCGTAGACTAAGGTGAACAGGAGGGATGCCGTGAGGATAACGATTCCACGCCGAAAAGAACCTTTATCAGAAATCGCCTTGTAATTGTTGGATGTGATAATTAGCAGCACAATCAGCAGTAAGTTAAAACCCGCTTCTTCGATATCAAGACCCTTGTTCAAATGTCCAACCAATGAGATGCTCAGGAGCACTAAGCTTATCATCCAGGCAATTCGCTTGCGCCGCAACAGACCAGATGCCACTAATATGAGCGCGAAACCCACGACAGCCACAACGATCCGGCTGCCGTGGAGCATAATTTCTGGCATGTAAGTTTTAAGCAGTTCGACGCGGTCCCGCAGCGCGGGGCGAATGGCTGAGGAGATGTTGATCAAGCCGGCAAGGGAGGTCAGGAAGGCAATCAGGCGCACTATCCATCTTTCACGCGATTTAATTTGATTCGTTAACTCTTGCGTCTGCATACTTATCCTTATTGATTCTCCACGGTTTGATCATAATTTTTGAATGTGACTATTTTAGCCTGAAATCCAGGAGCCGAAAAAAGGACTATATAAGGCTGCCAGCACTCTTTTTGAAATGCCTGATGGTGTGCGGTTTCAGTCATTTTTGGGTTGTCTGTAGAACCAGCGTTTAATGAACTCCGCTGATAAAAAGTAGACAAAGACAATTCCGAGAATTAATATCAGATAGTGAACAGGGAGCGGAGCAAAGCCCAAGACCGGGCCAAGTGGCGAATATGGCAGGTAAACAGCGATAAGAGCCACAAGGGCAGTCATAATAAGCATGACCCGGCTGGGTTTGCTGCGCAAAAATGGCAGCCTGGTGCGGATGGCGAACACCACGATCGAGGCGGACAGGATAGATTCAATAAACCAGCCAGTCTGAAAGGTGTGTTGATCTGCCTTCATCACATACATCAGGAGGAAAAAAGTCGCGTAATCGAAAACAGAGCTCAGCGGACCAAATGTGAACATAAAACGCCGGATGAATTTAATGTCCATCCTTCGGGGAGTCTGGATCATGGCGTCATCCACATTGTCGTTGGCGATCGTCATTTCTGGCAAGTCTGTCAGGAAGTTGATCAGGAGCACCTGCTTTGGCAGCATCGGCAGGAAGGGCAGAAAAAAGGTAGCCCCAGCCATGCTGAACATGTTGCCAAAATTGGCGCTGGTTGCCATGAAGATGTACTTGAGGCTGTTGGCGAACGTCTTTCTGCCTTGGAGGACGCCCTCTCGCAGGACGTCCAGGTCTTGCCTCATAAGCACGATGTCCGCGGCTTCCTTCGCGACGTCCACAGCGTTCGCCACCGAAATACCCACATCCGCGCTATGGAGTGAAGGCGCGTCATTGATGCCGTCGCCCATATACCCGACCACATGCTGGCGTTTTTTGAGCGCAAGGATGATGCGCTCTTTCTCGTTCGGATCAACCTCAGCAAAAACTGTGTATTTTTCCACGATATGCCAAAGAGCTTCATCGCTGGTGTTGTTCAACTCTTCCCCCGTGAGGACACCTTCCTCAGCCAAACCAACAGCCTGGCTGATATGCCGTGCGACCAGGTGATTGTCGCCGGTGATGATCTTTAAGCTCACTCCAAGCTTCTTAAGGGCTTCGATTGTTTCTTTGACACCTTCCTTTGGTGGGTCCAGGAAGAGTAAAAATCCTCTAAACGTCATGTCATGTTCATCTGCAGCGTGGAAGTTAGTCTGAACGTGGTCTGCAGCTCGGGTTGCGAGACCCAACACCCGGTAACCTTGTTCGCTCCATGTTTCGAACTTTTGGTTGATTAATGTCAGGCGTTCTGAATCAAGCGGCAGCGACTGACCGTTTATGTCGACCAAAGTACAAACAGTCAGAATGTTTTGTAAGGCTCCTTTAGTGATCATGAGCGCTGCCTGGTCCTGATCGCGCGCGACAATGGTCAGCCGCTTGCGAATGAAGTCATATGGAACCTCATCGAGCTTGCTATAGGCTTCCGAGCCAGCGCACTTCTGGGCAACAATGGCATCGTCCAGTGGATTAGCAATGCCGGTTTGCATTGAAGCGTTCAACCAGGCGTACAGCTTCAACTTTTCGGAAGGTTCGCCATTCAGATCAACCGCGCCGTCCATCCGCACTACACCTTCGGTTAGCGTACCGGTTTTATCGGTGCAGAGGACATCCATGCTGCCAAAATTCTCAATCGATTCCAAGCGCCGCACGATGACGCCGCGTTTCGCCATTTGTTGAGACCCTTTGGAAAGATTGATGTTGATAATCGCCGGCAAAAGTTGAGGCGTAAGCCCAACTGCCAGGGCGATTGAGAACAATAGCGAGTCCAGAACAGGTTTATGAAGAAGAACATTGAAAAGGAAGATGCCAATAACCAAAACAAGCATGACTTCCGTCAGCAAATAACCGAGCCGTTTGATGCCGCTTTCAAATTCTGTTTCCGGTGGGCGAAGATTTAGCCGGTCGGCAATCTGACCAAAAGCTGTGCGGCGACCTGTTTCAGTCATAACAACTGTGGCAGAGCCAGTGCGAACGCTGGTGCCCATAAAAACCACGTTAGTGCGGTTTTGCAGGCTGGCATTTTGAGCGACTTGCCCCGGATGTTTCTCCACGGGGAAGGTTTCCCCGGTCAGGAC
>LUZV01000130.1 GCA_001603765.1 Anaerolineales bacterium Chloro_02
CAATCACCTTGAGTCCGCGATTCAGGGCTCGGGCTATAAAATTCACGGTTCACGTATTGTCTATTACGGGGTCTGCCCCAATTGTCAACTCAAATCAAATCAGAATAAACAAGGAGATTTTTAATAATGGAACAAACAGAAGTTTTCTCAATGCCCCGCATCGGTGATCCCGCCCCAGAGTTCAAAGCTGTCACCACCCAGGGTCCAATGAACTTTCCCGCGGATTACGCTGGCAGTTGGGTGATCCTCTTTAGCCACCCTGCTGACTTTACTCCCGTCTGCACCTCCGAGTTTGTCACCTTCGCTTCCATGCAGGAGCAATTCCTCAAAGTGAATACCAAACTGGTCGGTCTTTCAGTTGATGGTCTCTACAGCCACATCGCCTGGCTGCGCACCATCAAGGAAAAAATTGAATTCAACGGTCACAAAGACGTCGAAGTCACCTTCCCCCTGATCGAAGACATCAAAATGGACGTCGCCCACAAATACGGCATGATCCATCCCAACGATGCCACCACCAAAGCTGTGCGCGCCGTGTTCGTGATCGACCCCAAAGGCATCATCCGCGCCATGATCTACTACCCACTCTCCACTGGACGCAACTTCGACGAGCTCTATCGCCTGGTCCTTGCCCTCCAGACCGCCGACGAGTTTGGCGTTGCCACCCCTGCCGATTGGCGCCCGGGAAATGACGTTATCGTCCCCACCGCTGGTTCCTGCGGCGTCGCCAAAGAACGCATGGCAGCCGACAAAGCCGACATGAACTGCCAGGACTGGTTCTTCTGCCTCAAGAAGCTCGATAAAGAAACCGTCCTCAACAAAATCGTAAAAGCTTAGTTTGCGAAATTTGATAAAAACAGGTCTCAAATGAGACCTGTTTTTTGTTATTTGGTAGGTGTCGGAGTCGGATAGAGAATTTCTTGCGCCGGCGTGCCCATCGGTGTTGGCGTTGGGATCGGCGTCTGCCCGGATGGATCGTGCACGTACACCCAGTCGCCGAGCTTCGCCCAGTTAAACAGCCAGTGCGCGTCCCCAGGGAACATATTCACGCAGCCGTGCGACTGAGTAAACCCCAAAAGCGCGGGCCAATAAATCCCGTGGATCGCCTGAGCGTGGTTGTAATACATCGCCCAAGGCACGCCTTCCAGCGAATAGAAATCGGAGCGGTCGCGCGTATACGACCCCTGCATCTCATCCAGCTCACGCTTCTCATAAATGTAATACAGCCCCGGGTCCGAATACAGCTCCCCCGAGCCTGTTGCCACCAAGGCCGCGAACACCAAACGCCCGTCCTCATACGCTGCCAGCGTCTGATTAAAAAGATCAATACTGATCCAGCGGTTGTTATCCACCCCTTCCGGCGCGGTCCTTTCCACGACCAGCCGGCGAGACTTCAGCGAAGGGATCCATTCGCCAGGTCCGGCTTCGTACCATTCATATCCTTCAGCCTCCACAACCTGATAAACCTGGAATTCCACATACTTGTCGTAATTCTTCCCGGTTTCAGGCGCGGCAAAACTCGGCTGGGTATAACTCGGGGTAGGGTTAATCGTCCAGCCAAAATCGTTCTGCGGCGTGGCGTAAAACTCAAGCCCCTGCCAGCGCGGCCACGAATAAAATGGCGTCGCCTCCACCCATCCGCCGGACATCGTCCGCACAAAAGTGCGCCCGCCAGATTGAGCGGAATCAATCATCGTCACATAGCGGCTTGCCCCGTCCGGGATCGTGCGCAAAACCGCGCCGCCGCTGATGGCATCGCTTAGGCTCGCATAAACAGGAGCCTCAGCGCCGCTGATCCGCGCCACGCGCACCGGCAGATTTGAAAGCTCGGCAGGAGGCTTGGCAGCGGCAAGGTCTTGAATTGGATAAGGAAAGCCCGACTCATGCAGCCGCGCGATCGATTGTGAAGCGCCTAGCGGCAAGCAGTCGCCTGGGTCGGTGGGGTAATAACCGGGCAAACACAGCGGGAGGTCGTAGTAAGTTTCGGGAGCTGCTGACGCTTGCGCGGCTGCGGGCAAACCGCCCACCACCACCGCCAACCCCGTCAGCAGGAGCAAAATCGTTTTCGTCTTCATGCCTGCATTATACCCGTGCTAAGTCCCCGCGCCAATTCCCTCAGAGTGCGAGGTTGTGCAATGGCTCATCTCGATATTTGCCAGGCTATGGTTTGTTATCTGTGAAACACCTTTCTATCTCCGAAATAATCGTCCGCGAGGCGGGTGAGGGCACAGCCATCTCCAACAAGGAAGGAGTAGGCTGGGTTCTGGTGTTGAACCCGGCTCACCAAAGGGATCTCAACGACCCACCCCCTAAATCCCCCTCCCTCCGCTTCGCTGGAGGGGGTAATATGACGCCAATCCAACTTATGCTTAATCCTGGGCGTTCACTTCGCCGGAGGCGGTAGATTATCACACCAACCCAACCCCCTCCTGGGAGGGGGATAAAGGGGGTGGGTTACCGGCCTTTGTCTTAACATTCTAAGGTCAAAAACAAAATACACGCCTTGGCCGGCACTTTGCCCAACCCACAAGTAACCACAACCTCACCCCGTTTGTCGGAGTGCGGAAAAGAACCGCATTCCGACCTACAGCTTAATCAATTCTTGAGATTGTCGGGCTTCGCTACGAATAATGGACAAGTTATTGTAAGTCAGGTTCCGGTGTTGAGCCCGGCGTATTCTCGTCTGTCGGAGTGCGGAAAAGAACCGCATTCCGACCTATAGCATAATCAACTGCAAAGGTTGCCGCGCTTCGCTCGCGATGACGGGTGAGGCGTCTGCCACCCGAGCAACAAGATCCAAAATCCTCCTTTGCAGCACATTGGTGAATTCGCGGTGAATTCATCTTGCGAGCAGGGGTAAAACGGGTAGAATTATCAAAAGTAACAGGAGGTCGGTATGAAGATTCCGATTTATCAGGTTGACTCGTTCAGCGTGAAGCCTTTCAAGGGCAATCCGGCTGGTGTGTGTCTTTTGGAACAACCGCGCGATCCTGCCTGGATGCAGGCGGTTGCCGCAGAAATGAACCTCTCCGAAACTGCTTTCCTCTGCCCCAAAGGCGACGACTATCTTCTGCGCTGGTTCACCCCCAGCACCGAGGTCAACCTCTGCGGTCACGCCACCCTCGCCTCCGCGCACATTCTCTTCGAATTCGGCTTTTACGACCCGGATGAGACCATTCGCTTTCACACCAATAGCGGGCTGATCACAGCCACCTTTAACCGCGGCACAATCGAGCTGGATATGCCCCTCATTCAACCCGTCCCGGCGCAATCAAGCGCCCTGCTTGAGGAAATTCTCGGCTTTATCCCTGTCGCGGTGGCGAAGTCGGAAGACGGCGCGATTTTGCTGGCGGAGCTGGCAAATACTTCCGCGATTACCGCGTTTGAGCCTGATTTTAAGAAGATCAACCGCCTTGATGCCGCCAACCTGGTCATCACCGCGGCAAATGGAAACAGCGAGTTTGACTTCATCTCGCGCTTTTTCTCTCCCCGCAGCGGGATTCCGGAAGACCCGGTCACCGGGCTGGGGCACTGTATCCTGGCACCGTATTGGGCGCAAAAGCTGGGCAAAGAAAAGCTCGTGGCATACCAGGCTTCAGCGCGTGGCGGCACGGTTTGGTGCCGCCTGGCAAAGAACAGGGTGTTTCTGGGCGGCAAAGCGGTAACGTTATTTGCTGGCGAAGTGCTTAAGCAGTAACTTTTACTTTTCCGGCGCTTCCAAACCCTGGCAAGCTCCGGTTGTTGCTATCAATACTTTTGGAACAGGGGCAGTTTTGCCCTTTGTTTGTTGCTACACAGAAATTAACTCATTTTGAGTGTGACAGGAGCGAAGTAATGGACTTATTAAAGCAGCGCATTTTATCCGAGGGGAAAAATCTGGGGAGGGGCATCCTCAAGGTCGATCGCTTTATTAATCATCAGGTCGATCCGGTTTTGATGGACGCCTGCGGGAAGGAGTTTGCCAGGCTGTTTGCCGGTACAAGCGCTGTCAAAATTCTGACAGCGGAGATTTCCGGAATCGCGCCGGCATTGATGGCAGGCAAGTATCTTGGTCTGCCAGTTGTTTACGCCCGCAAAAGCAAACCCGTCACCATGCCCAGCGAAGTCTACATCACCGTCGCGCCTTCTCACACCAAAGGGCACAACACCGAGCTGATCGTCTCGCCCGAGTATCTGCACCGCGATGAGGAAATTTTGATCATCGACGACTTTTTAGCCTCCGGCGCCACAATCGTGGGGCTGGTGCGGCTGGCGCAGACGGCAGGCGCGAAGGTGGTTGGCATCGGCACCCTGGTTGAAAAAACCTTTGAAGGCGGTCGCGATAAGCTGGCTTATTTGGGCGTGCCGATCCACTCTCTGGTGTCGATTTGCTCAATGGATGACGGTCAGATCATCTTCACAGACGAATTTGCGGCGTAGGGCTGGCAAATGAGCGACAGAATTGTCATCCTCGACTTTGGTTCTCAGTTCACCCAACTGATTGGCCGGCGCATCCGCGATATGCACGTCTACTGCGAACTGCTGCCGTGGAACGCGCCGCGGGAAGAAGCGCTTGACGAACACACCAGGGGGATCATCCTCTCGGGCGGACCGCAGTCCATTTACGCCGACGGCGCGCCATTCATCCAGGATTACCTGCTCGAAAGCGGGCTGCCCATCTTGGGTATTTGCTACGGGATGCAAGCCCTGACCCACAAACTCGGCGGAACAGTTTTGCAGAGCACCGAGCACGAATACGGGCTGACGGAACTGGACGTCCCAGCGCCAAACCCGCTGCTTCACCAGGGGAAACAGCGCGTGTGGATGTCGCATGGGGATCATGTCACGGAGCTGCCAGCGGGCTTTGAGCGCCTGGCGACCTCGCCAAACAGCCCGTTCGCCGCGATGGCGGACGTTGCCCATAAGCGCTTTGGGCTGCAATTCCACCCGGAAGTGCACCATACCGAATACGGCGGAGAAATCCTGCGCCATTACGTGCTCGATATCTGCGGCTGTCAGCCAAACTGGACCTCCAGCTCGATCATCGAAGAGAGCGTCGAGGCAATCCGCGCGCAAGTGGGCGGAGGCAGGGTGCTCTCGGCGCTGAGCGGCGGTGTGGATTCCGCGATTACCACGACGCTGGTTCAAAAAGCCATTGGCGACCGCGTCACAGCGGTATTTATCAACACCGGCTTGATGCGCCAGGGTGAGCCTGAGCAGATCGAGAGTGTTTTTCGTCCAATTCTCGGCAAGAACTTGATCATGGTAGACGCGTCTGAGCGCTACTTTACCAAACTTGCCGGCGTAACCGACCCGGAAGAGAAGCGCAAAATCATCGGCGAGAGCTTCATCCGCGAGTTCGAGATGGCAGTGGCGGGGCTCGAGAAGCACGAATTTCTGGCTCAGGGCACCATCTACCCCGATGTGATCGAATCGAAGGGTATTGGCGTCTCGGAGGCGCACCGCATTAAATCGCACCACAACGTGGGCGGACTGCCAGAGGATATGGAATTTAAGCTGGTTGAGCCGCTGCGCTTGCTCTTCAAGGACGAAGTCCGCGCGGTCGGTGAAGAGCTTGGCTTGCCGCACGAGCTGGTTTGGCGCCAGCCTTTCCCTGGCCCCGGTTTGGCTGTGAGGGTGTTGGGGGAGGTTACGCGCGAACGGGTCGAAACAGCCCGGCTAGCCAACGCGATCTTCTCTGAAGAGCTGGAAAAAGCCGACCTGCTGCACCTGCGCGTGGATGAACACGGCGCCCTCAGCGGCAGCTCGCAGGCTTTCGCCGTGCTGCTGCCCGTACGATCGGTAGGCGTGATGGGCGACCAGCGCACCTATTCTGAGACGATCGCGCTGCGCGCTATTACCTCGATCGACTTCATGACCGCCGATTGGGCGCGCCTGCCGCAGGAACTGCTGGCAAAGGTTTCTAACCGGATTGTTAACGAAGTCCCAGGCGTAAACCGCGTGGTCTACGACATCAGCTCCAAACCCCCCGCGACAATCGAGTGGGAGTAATAACACAGTTAGGTTAGAACGTCCGATCAACAAAGCCAAAAATACATGACTTGGACAGATACCTATCTGTTCTATCACAGCGCCCAGGCAAAATTCAATCCTTAAGATTTTTGTTGGGAATCAAGCTGCGTTTGACATAGTTGAAGGAATTCTGACAAGGTTTTTGATTTAGATAACTTTTTTACGAAAGCATCGTCAGCAAGAAGTTGGACCAATTCTTCGAATAACTGACCAAAATCGTTGGTTCGTTCCTCTTTAAAAGCGAGCAGAAGCGCCATTCTGACCTTGTTTTCGCCCCACTGAATGGGTCGATCAAACAAACAAATCGCAATAGAGTTTTCTTTTGCGGTTCTTTCAATCGCGTGAGGAATTGCATAGTTACCGAAGGAAGTGCTTGAAAGTGCCTCTCTGGCTAAAACCAGGTCATAATAGTCTTCATCAACACAGCCTTCAAGCGCAAGTTGCTGACACATAAATAGGATGCATTCAGTGGCTGTTTTGAAGGTTTGATCAGCAAAAAATAGAGCAGGACGCACATAATCTTTCAAAACCAGTGTGTTCAAAGTCGTTTGTAAAACGTCTGTTATCTTCCTTAAATCCTCGGGGCTTAAAGTGAGTTGATATTGAATAACTGGAGTATGGATAGTTGAGATTGGTTTGGTGCTGAGGATTAAATCATACGCATCCTCACTAAAACATGGGGATATCAGAGCGTTGATGACATCAATTTTAAAATTGAAGTCGTTCAACTTTCTCAATTGATTTATAACAATCTGATTGCCGCGCTCTCCAAAAGGACTAATGATAAGGACATTTTTTTCGAGCTTATTGCTTATATTTTCGCTGGCAGCAAGAAAATGTAAAGCAATATAAGTAATTTCATAATCAGGAAAAGTGATCTCCAATTTTTTCTGTATATAGGAAGCCGCATAAACACTAACGTTATAGATAAAAGGATAGGTTCTCTTAATTTCTTCAGTAAGGGTATTGGAAAAGTATTGCTTATCACGTGAACGGGCATGTAAGGCAACCAAATGATTTGACAAGTTATCAAGAATTTTTT
>LUZV01000131.1 GCA_001603765.1 Anaerolineales bacterium Chloro_02
TTCATATTAAATGCAAATGTTATAAACGATCGTCCCGACGCCCACGCGAAAAATATCGACAAGGCGGACTTTGCTCTGTATCGTAGGAGTCTTAAGGAGATAGAAGATTTACTGAAGAAGATCGAGTAATGTTTTGCGGATGGTTTCTGAATGCTCCTGTTGCCCGTGTGGGAGATAAGAGAGCCCACACCCCTTGCGCGACCCCATGCGGCGAGCTACGATATTACGAAAATTCCGTCGATGGAGTTTTCGTATGGAGGCCGTCAAAATTTCCCGAAAGTTCCAGGTCGTGATTCCCCAAAAGGCTTCACGATGCACTGGAGCTATCGCCGGGGCAAACGGTTCAGATGATCGTCTACGACAACAGAATTGAGATGATTCCTTTCAGAAAGATTTCGGAAATGAAAGGGTTTCTCAAGGGGATTGGCACCAGCGTGGAAAGGGAACCGGATAGAATAAACTGTACATCGATTCTTCCGACCGGCCTGGTATTTTGCGAATAGTCCCAACGCCTCTTTCTTCTCCCTTCCTCTCCAGAAAACACCCGGTCTTATCGTCCCGATATCATCATTTGTGAAATCTTCACGGCGGCTCCCCTCCCTGGCACTCCGGCACATTTGCCCCGCCTAGCGGATAACCTGTTCTAATGCCAGTAGGTCTATGGTAAGATAATGCCATCCAGGATCCTGGACTGATCGGCCTGCACGTTTTCAGCCCCGTTAACGTGGAGCGACCCATGACATCCTTGGATTTGTCCCAGGAATCGCTGCAGGAACTTGCCTCCAGGTGGATATTTCGACAGCCGGGCCAGCGTATTAAAGTCTACCGGGACACCACCGATTTTTTCCGCATCGAATACGGCGATATCGTCGTCCTGAATGGAAATCCTTTTTTGATTCGCCACAATGCGAAGGAAGGGCGCTTCGGGCTGGATGACCAGGAAAAGTTTTGGGTCAAGCGGGCCATCGACTTGCGTTCGGGAATGACAAAAGTCCTTAAATTCGTGTTTTTGGAGTCATTTCAGTCCCGTATCGGGGAAATCGTCTACGACTGCTTCCGAAGCCCCGAAAAGGAAGCGCGCATTCTTGAGCTGGTAAGCCGTTGCCCCAATTTCATGCACGGCTATTCCGTGCGGGATGATCATGGAAACATTGTCCGCGTCCTGGATCTAATCTATGGAATATCGCTGGCGGACCATATCCAGGACACGGCGGTGGGCATGGACCACGAAACGTATTTTTATCAATATTTTCCAGTAGTGCTGAGCAATTATATCCGGTGCGCGCGGGCCATTCGTCTGCTTCACGAACACGGGGAAAGACACGGCGACATCCGGAGGGACCATATCATCATCGACCGGGAAAACGGGGAATACCGGTGGATCGATTATGATTACGATTTCCATAACGAAAAGGCCGTGTTTCGCTACGATCTGTACGGCCTGGGGAATGTATTGATGTTTATCGTGGGCATGGGCGATATCGTCTATCACGACCTGAAAAGAGCGAATCACCCGGCGCTCGATCGAATCGTGGAAGACGACCTGAATATCGTCTTCAACAACCGCATCGCCAATATCAAAAAAGTGTATCCCTACATTCCGGACAACCTCAACCGCGTCCTATTGCACTTCTCAAAAGGGGCCGGCACCTTCTACGACCACGCGACCCAATTGATCGACGATCTCCGCGAGGTCGCGCCCGCGCCTTGAACCCCGCTTTTAAAAGAGCGGGGAAAGGCTTCCCCCGCACCCCCGCGGGGTTCGGCGGCACGCGCAAGCGCGTGCGTGCCGGGCGCGAGAATGCAGCCGGCAAAGACGCCGGATTCCCGCTCATGAGCGCTGCGGGAATGATGATTTGGGAAGTCTTGCGTTGATTCGTGGCGTCCCGCGGCCGGGCAACCGCCCCCAAAGCCGTGCCCACGCCCGCCGCTACCGGCGGTACTTTTGCCGGAGTGCCGACGCCGCGGCGTCCAGTCTTCGGTCGAGAGTCCACAGCGGGATATCGCTCAACATGGCGGAAGCGAGCAGGTGCATGTCGATGCAGCCCAACCCCCTGCCCATCATGCGGTGAGCTTCTATGAGCTCCATCACTTCGTCATCTTCGGCATGGACGGCCATGGGAAGTGCCTGGAGAAGCGACAGGATTTCGGACCGGTTCACGAGGTTTCCGCACGCCAGTTCCCCGACAATGAACGAATGGCAGGCGACGCGCCCTTCGTTCAACGGCCCCTGAAGCCCGATGTTCCCGTCCCGCAGGTGCGCCACCCAGACCGAAGTATCCACCAGGACCATTTCAGGCGTGCCTCGTTCTTCTTCGAGGGATGGCGTCCAGTTGCTTTTCGGTCCCGCCCAGCCTGGCCAGCCTCCCGGCGCTTTCCATCGCCACGAGCGCTTCGAGGCCGCGCCTTACGAGAGTGGTTTTCTCCCTGATGCCGGTCAACCTGGCGGCCCTGTCCAGCAGTTCGTCGTCGATATTGAGGGTTGTTCTCACGGAGGTGCCTCCCGGTTATATGCATTATAATGATGTATTAGTATGCAT
>LUZV01000132.1 GCA_001603765.1 Anaerolineales bacterium Chloro_02
GGTGTGCGTGCTGACGTCCTTGTTTGACGAAAAATTGGCAGCTGAAGAGAGCCTGGACGGCGTGCGTATCGTGAGAGTTAAAGTGGGGATGAGACTCTCAAAAGGCGTGTTGATGCCAGGCTTGCACCGAGAGGCGAGGCGGTGGGTTGAATGGGCGGATGTGGTGAACGTGCACATGCCGCAATTTGAATCTTATGTGTTCGCGCGGTTGGCAAGGCAGCACGCGAAGCCATTGGTGGTGACCTATCACTGCGATTTGGTTATGAGCGGCGGCTGGTTTAGCCGACTGGCGGGTTGGGGCACTCAATTTCTTGGCAGGGCAGCCCTAAAACAGGCGGGGGTGATTGTGCAGAACACGCTTGATTACGCGCGGAACTCGAAAACCTTATCAAGATATTTAGATAAAGTTGTGGAAGTGCCAACACCTGTCGCATTGTTACCTATTAGCGCTTTGGATGGACGGTCTTTTAGGGAGAAATTTGGCCTTGCTCCTGACGATAAAGTGCTCGGGTTGGCTGGCAGAGTGGCGAGCGAAAAGGGGTATGAATATCTTGCGGAGGCGCTGCCTCTGATTTGGGAGAAGTACCCAACCGCGCGCGTTGTGCATGCCGGCAGTTGGAAAGGCGTGATTGGCGAAGAGGCGTATTTGGCAAAAATTGAACGGATTATTCAGCCCTTCGGCGATAAATGGCAGTCGCTCGGGTTTCTCTCTGATGAAGATTTCCTGAGGTTCTTTGCCGCATGTGATTTGTTGGTTTTTTCAAGCTTAAACGCGACAGAATCGTTTGGGATTGTCCAAATTGAAGCGTTTAGTCAGGGGACTCCGGTGGTCGCGTCTGATTTGCCGGGGGTGCGTCAGCCAGTGCTGCGAACCGGTTTGGGAAAGATCGCGCCGGTCAGGGATGCAGTCGCGTTGGCTGAGGCGATTACGGCTGTGTTGGATGAGGGCCGCGATGAGCGGCGGGTTCCTGAAGCGTATGTGGCTGAGTTTAAGCAAGAAAAGGTGGCTGAGCGCTATCAGACCATTTTTGAGGCGTTGGTTTAAGATATGAGCGAATTAAGTCGGGATCAGTTGGATCAAATTTGTGACAGACAGTTGTTCTATCTGCCCTATTTTCGCGGCATGCTGAGGGCTGTGGAGCAGAGTCAGTATCCTGCCGATTTGTTAATTGAGCCGATTTTGGATATCGGGGCTGGTGATGGGCATTTTGCCTGGGCGATGCTTGAAGGGAAGATCATTGATGGTGTTGACCCCTGGCTGACCCCGCTAAAAGAGGCCAGGAGATGGCAGGTGTATCGCGCGTTGGCGCTGGCAAACGGGCAGGAACTGCCATTCAAAAGGGGTCAATATCCGACCGCGATCAGCAATTCGGTGCTTGAACACATCGAGGGAGTTCAGGCTGTACTCAATGAAGTAGGCCGCTGTCTCGAACCAGGCGGGAGGTTTATTTTTGCGGTACCAAACGAGCGATTCCGGACGGAACTTTGGGGAATGATCGTTCTGAGAAAGCTTGGCTTGGGTTTTCTTGCCGGGTCATACTCGCGCTTTTTTAACTGGGTTTCCCGGCACGTCAATCTGGACCCGCCGGAAATTTGGGTGGAGAGATTAAAGATCGCCGGATTTGGCGAAGTGAAACATTGGAACTATTTCCCAAAGAAGGCGCTGCACCAGCTTGAACGCGGGCACGCGGCTAACTTGCCTAATCTTTTGTGGAAAAAAGTGTTTGGGAAGTGGGTGCTCTTCAGGAGCAGGAAAAATCCATTTATCCATTATGAGAGAATTCGCCGGCTGTTGGACGCTCCTTTGGATGAAAACGGCTGTTGTACCTTTTATATCGCCACAAAGGATTCATAATGGGTCTGAAAAAGTGGCTTTACTCAATCGCGGACAGGATCAAACTGCTGAGGGGTGTGAAGAACAGGCGGGATCTTCGTAATTTGTTAGATAAAAAACCGCTCGAAGAGCTTCTGTGGCTCACTTTGAGCAGGGATGATGTGAAATTTGCCGTCAGCAGCCGGGAACAGGTGATGTCGATGAAGGTGTGCCTGATCGATCGGGTCTACACACGCCACGCGGGCGGAATCGGCAAGGATTGGACCATTGTGGATGTCGGCGCGGCGATTGGTGGGTTCACCATCGAAGCTGCCCGGATTGCGACTGAGGGGCGCGTGATCGCGCTTGAACCCAATATGGGTTCAATTAATGTTCTAAGGCAGAATGTGAGAGCCAACCAGCTGCAAAATGTGGAAGCTCTTAACCTGGGCGTTTGGGATCGGGACGCTGAGATGCCGTTATGCATCTCAGAACAGCATCCCCTGCAAGCTCAAACCAACGAAACTGAAAAAAACAGTGAGTCTGAGGCACGTGAGACGATGGTGCCGGTCATTTCATTGGAAACTCTGGTAAATGAAACGGTCACGGACGAGATTGACCTGATGAAATTAGATTGTGAAGGAGCGGAATTCGCATTTTTGCTCAACAAACCCGCAACTCTGTTCAAGCGAATCAAACGGATCGTGATGGAATATCACAACCTTGATTCGGAGAGGACTCATAAGCAGCTGAAAGAATATCTCGAGCATGTTGGTTTTGATGTGCGTGTGTTTAGCAATCCGCTGGATAAAAATACCGGCTATTTGAGCGCTGTCCGGAGCGAAGTGAGAGCCAACAGCGGATTGGAATAGAATTAGCCTATGATTCCAATTGAAAACCTTCCGGACGATTCTGATCTCACAGTTTTGGAATATGTGCAGAACTGGCTTCGCGACCAACTCAAAACCCAAAAGACGCAACCAATCGCTGCGATGACAATAAGCGGAAAAGAAACTGCGGGCAATGCCCGAGCGATTTTCTGGGTTGGGTTGGCACTGTTGTCTTTTGGGCAATTTTTCCTTGGAATTGATAAGCAAGGGTTGCCGGTTGGCGGATTAGTGATGATTCTGGTTGGGGTCGTATGCGTTTGGCTTGGTATGCCGGATGAAACTTTAAGCGTTGAACCGCGCCCAAACAGGGAATCCGACGGTTTACGGCTCAAAGTTAAACCCATTTGGCTGGCGGCAACTCTGGTTATGTCGGTGCTTTGTTTTCTGCTGTTTACCGAAAACCATTTTGGCTGGCTCCAAACGCTCAGTTGGCTGACAACAATCGCCTGCGCGGTTTATACTTTCTGGCCAACTGGAAAAAATGATTCTAAGGGAGTTCAGGCAAGCTGGAAGAACTGGCAGTCCTGGCGCGGTGATTGGGTCTTTATCGCCTTTGTCTTTGCGGTCGCGATAACTGGGTTGATTTTCAGGCTGAAGGATTTAGACCAGTTGCCGCCTGAAGTCATCAGCGCGCAGGTTGAAACGTTTTACTCTGTCAGCGAGATCCGACAGGGCGGGAACTTCATCTTATTCTCCCGGAACGCTGTCCCGGAACCGCTCAATTATTACTGGGCTTATTTGATTAACCTATTTTCCGGAAAAAACTTGAGCTTGAGCGGGATCCGGTTGGCGAATTCGCTCGCGGGGTTAATCGGTATGGCTTTTGTTTATG
>LUZV01000133.1 GCA_001603765.1 Anaerolineales bacterium Chloro_02
ATCTTTATGCCGACGCAGAGGAAAAGGCCAGATATGAAAAATAATGAATCAATGAGCAACGCACAAAAAAAGAACCGCTATATTGTTGAAGTAAAGAACCTGAAACAATATTTTCCGATTAAATCTGGATTGATGCAGCGCGTGGTTGGGCATGTAAAGGCGGTAGATGACGTCAGCTTTAGGATTGAGCGCGGCAAAACAATGGGTTTGGTAGGGGAGTCCGGCTGCGGCAAGACGACAGTAGGCAAGACCTTGCTGCGGCTGTTGAAACCAACCGGCGGCAAAGTTTTCTTTGACGGCACAGACATCATGTCTCTGGATGCAAAGGGCATGCGCGCCTTGCGCCCAAAAATGCAAATGATTTTTCAGGATCCTTATTCCAGCTTGAGCCCTCGGATGCCTGTAAGTGAAATCATCGGCGAGGCGGTGCGCGAGCACAATTTGGTTCCAAATGACGAATTTGATGATTATATTGATGACGTGATGCTTTCCTGCGGCTTGCAGCCATATCAGAAAGATCGCTATCCACACGAGTTTTCAGGCGGTCAGCGGCAGAGGATTTGCATCGCGCGTTCTTTGGCTTTGCAGCCCGATTTTGTGGTGTGCGATGAACCTGTTTCAGCGCTGGACGTGTCCATTCAGGCGCAGATTATCAACCTACTCGAAGATTTGCAGCAACGCCGCGAGATGGCTTATCTGTTTATTTCGCACGACCTCTCCGTGGTACAGCACATTTCAGATTATGTTGGGGTGATGTACCTCGGCGATTTGGTTGAGTATGGTCAGAAGGAAAGAATCTTTGAAAACCCGCTGCATCCTTACACCAAGGCTCTGCTCAGCGCGGTCCCGGTGCCGGACCCGAATTACAAAATGAAGAGGATTATCCTTCAGGGAAGCATTCCCTCACCGGCAAATCCGCCTTCAGGCTGCAAATTCCACACTCGCTGCCCATTTGTGATGGAGGTTTGTAAGACCGTTCCTCCGCAGACCCGAGAGCTTGAACCGGGGCATATGGTTGTTTGCCATCTCTATAACGACCAAGGACGTTTAATTGAGGAAGACTCAGAAGAAGCAATTTGAGGAAGACGACGGCCGAACCATTGTCAACATGGACGTGGTTGGCATGCCCTGGTATGAGCAGCGAAGGGCTGTCGATCGGAGGATCGAGCGGGAGTCGAGCCAAACATCCCCGTTTGGGACTGGTATGACGGACCGAGAACTGAAACTATACACCTGGGGAGCGCTGAAAGCGGGATTCCTGGTGGTGTCTGTTTTTGCGGTAACCTGGATTTTGCTGGTTCTTTTCCTTACGAAAGTTGTCTTTAGGTAAAAACATAACAACACACCGCCCCTCGGGGCGGTGTGTTGTTATGGCACATCTTATTACGCGAATTACAAAAGTAAGTTGTTTGCCAGGCGATTGACGGCAACTTGCAAGGCTCCATTAGCCTCCGCTCAGCAAAAAAAACTCATGCAAGCAATTATTGGCAGGTCTTGAAATATATGCTAAAATAATGCCTACGTTTGGGGCATGGTGCAATGGCAGCACACCGGACTTTGAATCCGTTGATCTTGGTTCGACTCCAAGTGCCCCGGCTTGATTTATTGTGGACACACAATCTGATCCTAACCCAGATGATAGCGAGGCTGGCAGTCCCTTGAGGGCTGTTGTCTGGTTTTCTGATTCCCGGAGTATCTTATGACTATCGCTTCCGTAATTCTCGCGGCCGGTTTGGGCAAACGCATGCATTCGACCCTACCCAAGACCCTCCATCCGCTGCTGGGAAAGCCAATCGTTTTTCACGCTCTGGATGCAGTTTTACCCTTTGCCGATCTTCCACCCGTGCTGATTACGGGATTCGGCAGCGAATTGGTTCAGGAGGGCGTCGCGAAAGAATATGGCAGCCGCGTCCAATTTGCATTCCAGGCTGAGCAGCTCGGCACAGGTCACGCGGTCCGTTCGGCGGAAGAGCTGCTGAGGGGCAATGCGGACGTTCTGCTTGTAACCTTTGGCGACATGCCCATGCTGCGCGAGGAAACGATCAGCCAACTGCTGGAGTTACACCAGCAAAGCCGCAATACCATCACCATGACCAGCGTCATGGGCGATCTTTCCCGAGGGTTTGGGCGCGTAGTGCGCTCATCTGAAGGAAAAGTGATGGCAATTGTGGAAGAGGCGGTGGCAACACCTGAACAGCTTAAAATCCGCGAATACAATATATCGGCTTATTGTTTTGACGCTGAATGGGCGTGGCAAAACCTGGCGCATTTGAAACCATCACCAAAAGGTGAGTTCTATCTTACTGACCTGGTTGAAATGGCAATTTCGCAAGGCAGAGACGTCGACGCGATGGTATTGGAAGACCCCTCTGAGGGCTTGGGTATCAATAACCGGGTGGACCTGGCAGACTGCGAGCGGGAGTTACGGGCGCGCGTCAACCGGCAGTGGATGCTGGCGGGAGTGAGCTTCATCAACCCGGAAACAACCACAGTTGAGTTGGGCGTCAGCATCGGAACAGATACCATTCTTTACCCAAATACCCATTTGCGAGGGAACACGACAATTGGGGAGCATTGTGTCATCGGACCGGATACGAGCTTACAAAGCACCATCGTTGGGGATCACACGGTTATCCAATATTCCGTGGCTGAAAAAGCCGTGATCGGAAGCTTTGTCAGCATGGGTCCGTTCTGTCACCTCAGATGTGGGGCTGTGTTGAAAGATTATGTTCATCTGGGCAACTTCGGCGAGGTGAAAGACTCAACCCTCGGTGAGCATACTAAGATGGGACATTTCTCGTATGTGGGCAACGCGATTGTTGGGCGGGATGTGAACATCGGGGCGGGAACGGTTACATGTAATTTTGACGGGAAAACAAAACACCTGACCGAAATCGGTGATGAAACCTTTATCGGGAGCGACACAATGCTTGTTGCCCCTCTAAAAATCGGTAAGCGCGCCAAAACAGGCGCCGGGGCGGTCGTTACGCACGATGTGCCGGATGATACCCTGGTTGTTGGCGTGCCAGCCAAGCCAAAAGAAAGAAAGGATCAATGTGAGTGAAGAAATTGGGCTTTGGATTGCCCTGGCTAGCGCGGTCATATTGTGTTTGTTAACCGCGACCGCGAATATTGCTTTTTCTAATGCAAGACTGCCTAATTTAGTGAGCTTGTCAGAAGGACAAAACGCGAAAACAAAGAAAACCATTGAGCTAATGGGTAAAGATAGGCTGCGGATGGCGCTGCGGTTGGGGTTAGTATTGGGACATTTTGTGGTCGCCGCAATTATCGTGATCATTTGCGACCATGTTTTAGCCCTCACAAATTATTGGCTGATCGCCCTGATCGTCTTCGGCGGGTTTTTGCTGCTGAGCGTTTTAGAATTCTTTATTGAGCGCCATGTTCTAAATTCGCCCGAAAAGGCGGCAATCAACTGGACGGGAACGGCAGCGGCGATTATGTTCTTTTTTGCCCCGCTGACTCATCTGATGACTTTTGTGCTCGGTGAACACGCCGAAAAACTGACCCTCACCATGACAGATGAAACCTTGCGGGATTGGGTGGAGAACGAACAGCCTGAAAGCACGCTCGAAAAGGGCGAGCGTGAGATGATTTACTCCATCTTTCGCTTCAGCGAAACGATGACGAAAGAAATTATGGTGCCGCGTATGGACGTCTTGGCTCTGGAGGTCAACACGACAATCAGCGACGCGCGGCAGGAATTTATTAAAGCCGGGCACTCGCGTGTGCCGGTTTATGAGGACTCAATTGACAATGTGGTGGGTCTTCTCTATGCCAAGGATTTGCTCGCAGTTGTGGACGGAAGCGATACTATCGCGGCTCAGCGCAGGCTTTTGCGCCCTGCCTATTTTGTGCCGGAAGCCAAAAAAGTGGACGAACTGCTGACGGAGATGCAGTCTCGCGGCGTGCACATGGTTTTGGTAGTGGATGAGTATGGCGGTGTGGCGGGCGTGGTTACTTTGGAAGATATCGTGGAGGAAATTGTTGGTGAAATCCGCGATGAATACGACCAGAGTGAAGAGAAGCTCTTTGAGCGCCTTGATGACCACACTTTTCTAATCCTCGGGCGAGCCACGATTGATGAATTTAACATGATCGCCAACGCCGCTCTCTCGGATGAATATGCTGATACCCTGGGCGGGTTTATCTACGGACAACTTGGCAGAGTTCCCCAGCCTGGCGAGATCGTTACCGACAGCGGTTTTGAATTTACGGTGGAGCAAGTTGTGGCGAGGCGTATTATCAAAGTGAAGGTGCGTGAATTGGCACCGGATGAGCACAAGGAGGAAGAAAATGACGGAAACACTGACAAAAGAGTATCGTGAACTCCTGGTTTCCACCGCGCGGCACTACCTGAATAACAGTTATTCGCCCTATTCTAACTTTCCGGTTGGGGCGGCGGTGCTGGCGGAGGATGGGTTGGTCTATGGTGGAACAAATATCGAAAACTCAGCCTTCCCTTCAGGTTTGTGCGCCGAGAGAGTCGCGATTAACAAAGCCATCTCAGAGGGAAACCGCAAAATATTGGCAATCGCGG
>LUZV01000134.1 GCA_001603765.1 Anaerolineales bacterium Chloro_02
AAAAAGGAGAGCTTTTCAACCCAGCGTACTCTTGACATCCAACATAGTTACTGCGAGGGAGCGTCAGCGACCGCGGCAATCTCCCACTCAGCCAACCGGAAGATTGCTTCGCAGCGCGCGCAATGGCGGGAAAGCACGCGCAAGTCTGGGATCAGACGCTCGTAGTGACGAAGTTAAGAGAGCAAAAAGATCGACCAGATTGGTGGGGTGAGCATCAGCCCAGGCAACAATTCCACGCCTAGCCAATTTCATTATGGCAGAACCGCGGAAAACCCCGCCTTGCCAATTTCATTATGGCAAAACCGTGGAAAACCCCACCTTTTCAACTCCTTATGGCAAAACCGCGTAATAAACAGCATTCCCAAATGCCAGGAACACCTGCCGATTCGCTGCCACCGCGAACGCCGTTGCCTTGCCCGTCGGCAGGCTACCGTCGCTCAACCTTGGGCGCAGCACCTGGTTTAGATTCATCAGCAGACTAAATTGATACAGTTCCGCTTTGTCGGGATCAAGAAAATAGATCGAAGGATCTGGCGGTGGTGAATATGCGGCCTGATTGAACTTCAACCCCGAAAAGTCCACTCCGCCTTCTCCCCCTCGAATATCCTGGTAGGGATAGGGATCATCGCAGGTAACCAAGCCGCTTATCTGAGAAGCCAGGCAGTGTGAGGTGTGACCATCTCCGTGCAGCACGAAAAGTTCATCTTTGCTCACAATCAGGTCTACTGCAGACTGCAAACGAACTGGCATCTCGTCAAAATAGGAGACCGGCACCCGGTCAAAGTTGGAGTCAAACCCGCGATAAATCCAAACCGCGTTCGTGCCCGAATCCAATACAAACAGCCTGCCGCTGTCAAACGTGATGTTTTTTAACTCCTGCCAGCCGCCATCCGGAGGCGTCAGCGTCGCGGCGCTGGGCTTGACCCCTGGCGAACAATAAATCAGGCTGCCAGAGGCATCGATCCCCAGAATCGGGGCTTTCGCCGGGTTATTAATTGGGATCGGCAGCATATCGATTAGCGCGCCAACCTTCACTCCGCCGTATGTCCCCGGTCCGCAAACAAAGCTGTCATCCGGCGTATACCCTCGTGATTGAAGCGTCAGATGCCTGATTTGACCGCTGGTCTGGTCTAAAACATACAGGTCGCGGTTGAGCGATATGATGTTGCTTACGATCATCTCCGGATAGAGCCCAGGGGCGAAAGCCAATTTATAAATCAATCTCTTCGCGCCTTCCAGCTCATCTAATGCCAGGCGCGCTTGCACATACAAGGCGTTAACCTCTTCCGATTTCTGATACGCGGCGGCTTTATCCAACCAGGCAACGGTCTGGTTCCAGCCTTCGAGCTTAAGCTCGTCGGTCTGCATCATGGCTGCGTTGCTGGCAGAGGCTTTTGCCTGCGCCAAAAAGTAGTTATACTCGTTCCCCGGACCCTGAGAGAGATAAATAATGGTCGAAATCCCGATCAGGACAATCGGGACGAGGATCGCGATCAGCCACTTGCTTATGGGAGAAAGCTCCCCGAAGCCTTCCCCATCCCCGCTTTGAGCAGTTTCACCTTTTTGGATCAGGGCTTCGGTTTTTTCTTCGATGCCTTTCAGCCAACCCGCGCTTTTTGCTACGCTGTGCAGCGCGTCCGCTTTGAACTGCCGCATGTCGAATACCGGCGTTGGGCGCGTCTCATCCAGCATGTCGGGTTCAGGTTCAGGCAGGTCAACTTCCTCCACAAAATCTTCTTCAGCAACGGGCAGGTCGTCAACTTCGGCTTGTGTCTCGACCTCTGGTGTGGGGTAAATCATCGGCACGTTTCGGAACAGATCTTCCGCCAGTGAGTTGCTTTCTTCCTCGATCTCTGGCGTTTCGAGCGCTTCTTCGGGCCACTCGATTTGTGGCAGGTCAACCGCTTCCGGCTCATCCGCTGTTTCAATCTCCTCTGTTGGCGGCGCGTCTGGCGTTTGAGGCTTAAGCTTAGCCTGGCGCGTGATTCCATCACCATGCGTCAACCGCACGATGCCCGCGCCTTCCAATTGAGGCTCAAATTCTCCCAAGTCTATCGGGTTTGGCTTAAGCTTATCGGAACCCAGCAGCTCCATTGGAATTTGGCCCGCCAAAAGCAGAAGGTCTCCATCCGTCACGGAGGTTTGGAAATACCGGGGGTGCACGATGGAGCTGTAGCCTAAGCCTCGCGGATCGAGATCGCGGTCAAAAAAGTGTTCCTGTCCATCCTGCTTCACCACCAGCACCTCAGCCTGACCATTTATCCCAACAAACAAGGTGTCGCGGTGCACCACGCCAATCGCCAGCGCGGCGGTCTGCCAACTGTTTTTATCCTGAAGCTGGCTGTTGCCAGAAAGCAAAGCTTTGTTTAACCCATCAGCCAAACCCCGCATCGCGTTCGTGACCGAGCCGCCAGTCTTAAAAAAGGCTGCCGCCAGCCGATTGAGGGTCTGCTCCAATAACTCACTCGTCAGGGCTTGCGCGTCTGAAGGGAAAAGGCAGACAATCAGGCTGTCCTCTTCTCTTCCGCGGGCAGCTCCCTTGCCGGCAGAGCCAGCAAAAAACGGCCGCGGCTGATGGGTCTCGAAAGTGTAAACAGTCTGATCATATTTCATCGCACACCTTTTAATCACAACATTGAATTTGCGTAAACTTACCAGTACACAATTCATGCCAGAGTGTATAATCGCTGTCATGCATCTTTCCCTGATCACAAATCCGGCCGAGTGGCAAAGCCTCCAGGCTGAATGGCAGTCGCTCTTTGCCGTCACTCATCGCCCAGTGCCTTTTCTCGAGTTTTGGTACCTGCAAACCTGGTGGCAGACCCTTGGCGGCGGAGAATGGCCGGCGGGCGCCAGTCAGCTGCAAATCATCATCGCCCGTGAAAATGGGCAGTTGGTGGGCGCGGCGCCCTTGTTTTACTCCGAAAAACCCGGAAGCCCCGGCGCACTGCGTTTTATCGGTCAGATTGAAGTCACTGACTATCTCGACTTTCTTTGTCCGCCTGAATCACTCGAACTTTTTTTGACAAACCTGCTCGAATTTATCCGCACCGAGCCTGAATTACTCTCGCGTCAGCTAGATCTGGCGAATTTTCAGGACGATTCACCCAGCCTGCCCCTGCTGCGAGCGCTTTGCGAACAAAAGGGTTGGCAGTGGAGCAGTGAAGCCCTACAGCCCTCACCCTACATTCCCCTCCAGAACTCCTGGGATGCTTACCTTGCCTCGATCTCAAAGAAGCAGCGCCACGAAATCCGCCGGA
>LUZV01000135.1 GCA_001603765.1 Anaerolineales bacterium Chloro_02
GCAATCTACCTCTCAACGGGGAGATCGCTTCACAACAGAGGTTCGCGATGACGGGTTATGGGGAGATCGCTTACCTGTAACTGACTTGCCGCTTCAATTACTGGGTGTTGAACTGCTCCTGTCTGATCAAGTCAGCGACAGCATCCATGCTGGGCTTGAAGTAAGCATCTTTTTCAAAAAATGGTACAACCGATCGAATCTCCGTGTATGCCTTGGACGTGCCCTGACCCATTCTTGCGTTCGGGTTCTGCTGCAGTCGGAAGTCAACCGCCTGGGCAGCGCTCATCAGTTCGATAGCGATAATGGCGCGCACGTTTTCAACAATTTGCTGGCAGTGAAGGGCGGCGTTCGCCCCCATGCTGACGTGATCTTCCACATTCCCTGATGAAGGGATTGTATCCACACTGTCGGGATGGGCAAGAGTCTTATTTTCTGAACAAAGCGCGGCGGCGGTATATTGCAGGAGCATAAAGCCTGAGTTTAACCCGCCTTGGGCTGCTAAGAAGGAGGGATAATGCTCTGGATGGTTATCGATCAATTTGGCGATGCGCCGTTCAGACATATTGCCCAGATCAGTCATGGCGATCGATAGAAAATCGAGCGCGAGAGCAAGCGGTTCGCCATGGAAATTACCGCCAGAGAGAATGGTGACATGGTCTTCTTCATCGAAGAAAAGTAAGGGGTTGTCGGTAACCGAATTGAGTTCCACTTCGATAACCTGGCGCACATAATTGAGCGCGCTTTGAACCGCGCCGTGCACCTGCGGAACGCAGCGCAATGTGTAGGCATCCTGGACGTTGGCGGAGGAGTCGGGTCGGGTGAGTTCACTTCCGCTCAGCAAGCCGCGCAGATCAGCGGCGGTTTCCGCCTGCATAAACTGCGGACGGCTGGCATGAATTTGGGGAGAGTAGGCTCGCAAAGTGCCATTTTGAGCTTCAAGAGAAAGCGCGGCAGCGCAATTGGCTGAGTTCACAATAACCTGTGCATCATACGCCTGCAGCGCTCCGACTGCAGTCATCAGGGTGGTGCCATTGGTCAGGGCGAGACCTTCCTTGGCGCTCAGATGAATGGGTTTCAGTCCTGCTTCCCGCAGGGCATCCTCCGCTAGCCTAACCTCACCGCGGACGCGCACGTCACCCTGCCCGATAAGCGGCAGAGCCATGTGGGCAAGAGGCGCAAGGTCTCCACTCGCGCCCAATGACCCTCGCGATGGAATGATTGGCAGAATATTGTGGTTTAGCAGATCAAGCATGAGTTGGAGCGTTTCAAGACGGATGCCTGAATGACCTTTGGCGAGGGTGTTGGCGCGGATAATCATCATCGCGCGCACTACATCCGCTGGAAGCTCGGGACCAGTGCCAACAGCGTGGCTGAGGATGATATTCTCCTGCAGTTTTTCCACATCGTCCGGCGCGATCAGTCGGTCTTTAAATGCGCCAAAGCCCGTTGTAATGCCGTAGGCAATGCGCCCTTCGCTGACGAATTGCGCGACTGCCTGAGCCGCTCGCTGAATGCCAGGGATGGCATCAGGAGCAAGGTTAACTTTAATCGCAGGGTTTCGCGCGGCACTGACCAGCTCAGAAAGAGTCAGTGAACGACCGTTTAGCGCCAAAATTGCCATAAATTCTCTCCTTTAACTGACAAACCTAGGCTTCGATAATTTCAATGGTTTTCAATGTAACAGCGGGCGATCCGACAAGCCTGGGGTCACGCTCGGGAATAGAAAGCAGCACGTCGAGACCTTTGCTGACCTCACCAAAGATGGCATGTTTGCCGTCAAGCCAGGGGGTAGGAACATGCGTGATGAAGAACTGAGACCCGTTTGTGTTGGGTCCGGCGTTTGCCATGGAGAGAATACCGGGCTTGTCGTGTTTCAGTCCGATTCCAAACTCATCGCGGAAGGAATAGCCAGGTCCGCCTCGACCAGTGCCAGTGGGGTCGCCAGCCTGAGCCATAAAGTCGCGGATGACGCGGTGAAAAATGGTATTGTCGTAGTAGCCTTCGCGCGCGAGGAAAACAAAGTTGTTCACGGTGTTGGGTGCTTTATCCGCGAAGAGAGCGACTTCGATATCGCCAAGGTCGGTCTTGAGAACGGCGGTGTATTTTTTGTGCAGGTCAAGCTTAAATTCGGGGGTGGTATGCCATTGCTTCATTTTGATTAGTCTCCTGAGGGTTCATTCTATCTTATTTTAATACGAGGATGAAGATATTCGGCGAAACGCGTTAGGGGTAAGTTTTGGATATTGTGAGAAGAATTGAAAAAGCAGGCATCAGGTTTTTGCGTTGAAACCTGACGCCTGCCTAAAAGGCTATTGCCAATTTTCTATTTGATGTTTAACAGTTCTCAAGAAGGCGTCGCCAGTTTCTCCATCAATGGCGCGATGGTCAAAGACGAAGGACAAGTAGATCATCGGGCGAATGGCAATCGAGTCATTTCCGTTTGCGTCGGTGATGACAATCGCGCGCTTTTGCATGCTGCCGGTGCCAAGAATGCCAAGCTGAGGTTGATTGATGATGGGCGAGGCAAAAAGCGACCCGCCTGTGCCGTGGTTTGTTAGGGTGAATGTGCCGCCGCGTACCTCTTCCGGCTTAAGGCGTTTGGCTCTGGCACGCTCTGCCAGATCGTTGACCGCTTCCGCGATACCGAGTAGTGAAAGATTTTGGGCTTTTCGAATGACTGGCACAATCAGACCGCCTTCACCGAGCGCCACAGCCATGCCGAGGTTGATATCTTTGTAAACCATCAGACCTTCATCCGTCCAACTGGCGTTGATCAGTGGGTGCTGCTTGAGGGCATCGGTGATGGCGGCAATAAAATAGGCGGTAAGCGTCAGGTTAACACCCGCATTCGCGAATTCAGTTTTGTGTTTGGCGCGATGAGCCAAAACCTGGCTAAGATCAGCTTCCATTACTGTCAGAACATGCGGCGAGGTCAGCATTGAGTTGACCATCCGATCGGCAATCTGACGGCGGGTATGCGGATGCGGGATTAAAGTGCCTTCCAGATCCGCTCCCTGCGCGATAGGTACCACAGGTTGGGCTTGTGAAGGTTTTTGAACTATTTCGGCGGGTTGGGGGGATGACAGATATGCTTGCACA
>LUZV01000136.1 GCA_001603765.1 Anaerolineales bacterium Chloro_02
GTGAGCAGTTGGGCTTGGATGATAACCGCCCGGGCAGCCTGATCATTGAAGGTGCGTAAGTCGATGTAGCCCATTAGCGCCGCGTCGTGATTTCCCATGATGCAGCGCATCTCAGGCTGTTGGCGCAGCAGAGCGATACACTCATTTGGGTCTGGTCCATACCCAACCACATCGCCAAGGCACCATACCCTGTCCACCCTGCCAGCATCAGCCAGAACTGCCTCAAAAGCTGTCAGATTCGCGTGAATGTCCGAAACAATTAATGTCCTCACCGGGGTTATGGGATGCTAAACGTGAAGCTCCACTTCCCTCCTTCAACGGTGACCGGTGAGCTCGTGCCGAGCAGAACAATCCAAGAGTTGCCTGGCTTAAGCAGGAACGGATTGCCTTCCCCATCGAAAAATTGAAGCGGTTTGCCCGAATCTGGCGCTTTCCAGGTGATTTGGTAGGCTTTTCCGTCGCGGAAAACGGTTGCCGGCAAGCCGTTAGTGTTGCCGATCAAATCAATGCTGTGTAAAGTTGTCTTGTATTCAGTGTAGGGAGCCTTAATCACAATGACATTCGAGAACGCGAGCTGTTCACCTGTGTTTTGATCAATCGCGGCTCCATAAACCATGCTTGTAGTCTCGTCAACAGCAAAACGCAGATACTTCCCGCTCACTTCATCATAAACAAACTCGCTCTCATCAAGATACGCGAAACTGATCCAGGCGCTTGAGCCAGCATCGCCGCCAGATGGCGCGTTGGCGCTAAACGCCATTCCGCCAAGGTCAGGATTCTCGAGCGCGTAGCCCTGGGAATTGAAGTATTGAGAAAGCGCGGCTGAATCACCAAAAACGCTGTAGACCACATTGCGTCCGTCATCACACACGCCGGGGCACAGGTATTTATCCAGGAAAAAGCGTCCCGGAATGTAATTGTAAATATACGGCAGCACATCATTGCCGTCCCCACCAGTTGACCCGACCACAGCCTGATAAAGACTGCCAAGCTGCCCGTCAACCCTGCGGATAGAGCGCATCGGTCCGATCCGATCACTATCCTGACCGTAATATAGCGCGGCAAAGCGGTTGCTGCCCCAGCCAATGTAGTATTCGAAGACCAAATCTGCCTTTGAAAGACCCCACTGCGATTGATAGTCGATCTGATGGTTAGAAATCTTCATAATGACCGGTCGGCGGTGCAGCAGCTGGGGGTTCTCAACCTTAAGCCCAGTCAGCGGATTGACACCTTCGGGATAAGAGTCCGGTCCAATTGGCAGAGCGGCAGCCGGAGTGGGCTCGGGGGTAGGTGTCAAGGTCGGTTCTGGGGTCGGCGTGGCAGTCGGCACAGCTTCGGCTGTGCGCGTGCCCGCGAAAACAGCCGTGACCGTCCCCGCGACAGCGGTTCTTTCAGCATCGGTCAGTGAAGGAGCCGCCTGGCTGACACAAGCGCCGAGTAAAAGCGAAGCAGTGAGTAAAACCAACAGAATTGTCGTTAATTGTTTCATCGCAACCATCCTTGAACACAGAAATTGTACCTTATTTCGAAGGAGTAATCTTGCTGCTCAGACTCTTTTCTGCGTTGATCACTACCTGATATGCACATTTTTAACCGTTGGTATGTAAGATGCCACGCAGGAATTTCAGAGTACTGGGGGGTGTATGCCGGGAATTCACAGTTGGAAATCTGAACATTTAAGATCAAGTTAGTTCATCAACAGAACTGTACTTTATCTATGGTGATCCCATGCTCGAAGCGACAATTTTTTGAGGGTAAGATGTATTAACAATCATGTTCCTGACAGCAAATCGCCCACCATCCCCGTAGGGAATGGACTTGCACCATTCCGCCTAATTCCTCTCATCATCCCCGTAGGAATTGCCTTGCGCCATTCCGTGCCAATCCACCCCACCATCCCCGTAGGGAATGGCCTTGCGCCATTCCGCACGATGGAATATTGATCACAATAGGAAGGGGGCGAGCCCCTTCTCTACGACAACGACCGTGTTTCACACAATAATTGCCATTCCGCGCCATGGAAAATTGATCACACCGGCGGAAGGGGTCTAGCTCCTCACCTGCCACCATTTCCCATGCAATTGAGCTTCTGCCACTCCGAAGATCGAAAAAAATCAACCTGATTTACGGTGCGACTGCCTCAAGCATCTGCTGCCAGGTCTGCCCGGCAGGGCGCATAGACACACCGGATATCGCCGGCGGGAACATGCGCGGCAGGCAAAGCGGCGCTGGATCCTGCCAGGCGGTGAAATTTTGCGCGATGGGCTTGGTCACACCGCCCCAACCGATGGTGAAACCCATATCGAGCATCGCTTGTGTGTCTGTGCTGCATACTTCAAAAGGCCAGGCGAGCGAGTAAACATTCAAGCCAAGGTTATTCAGCAGTGCCTGCCTGGAGGTCAACCAGTCGGTTTCAAGCTGTTCAAAACCGACCGTCGAAAAGTCGGGGTGAGTCTGTGAATGGGCTCCGAAGGTAAAGAAACCGCTGTCGCGCGCGTCCCGCAGCGCCTTCCAGCACGAGTCGCCCTCACACGCCACACCGGGTCGCTCCAGCATATCGCCAGTCCACGGATAGACAATCATATGCGGTTTTACCCCGTATTGCTCCTCCAATTTTGAGAATGTCGAGGCAATCGAGGCAAGTGAGCCGACTGTTTGCGAGCTGATATCGGTGGTCAGAATAATCGTTTTGACCGGCAGGGGGAACCATCCGTAGACAAATCCTTCAACCTCGTGGATGGTGGCAAAGTGATATCCATCTCTAAGCAGATATTCCACTTGTGAATAGAAGATTTCCGGTGTCAGGCTGTATTGAGAATCGTACATGTCGTAATTGTTGCCGTGCAATTCCAGGCTCAGAAGCTGCTTCGCCGCACCCTGTGCCTCAATCTCCTGGCTGAGGCTCTGACGGTACTCAGGAGACAAATAATCTTTCTGCACCTGTCCGTAGGAAATCATTCTTTGCTGAATTTTCGACCAGGGCTCGGGCAGCGTGGCGCCGGCTATTGAAGGCGTCGGGCTGGGAGGAATAAGGGCAGTGGCGGCAGCAACTGGCTCAGGGGTATCCTGGCTGGCTGCGTCGGGCACGGCTTGGGGCGCTGAGGTCGGTGGAGTGATTGTGGCGGCGAGAGGTAAATTGGGGTTAAATAAGGTTTGCGTGGCGCTTAAGCCGTTGGCAACCGTTTGGGTGGCGTTGTAACTTTCCTGAAGGGCAAGCCTCCCGCATCCGCTTAAGAAAAATAGGCATACCAAAACACTTATCGAGATTTTCAGGTTGTTTTTCATCGCGTCCTCAAGAAACGATTATAGACGATCTTAATTAAGACGTTTGAGAGCAATAATTGTTCCTTCTCAACTGGACCGCCGTATTTTTGCGTAGAAATCTTTTAGAATATGAGTTGTATGTT
>LUZV01000137.1 GCA_001603765.1 Anaerolineales bacterium Chloro_02
ATCTATGGCGCTCAGGGCGTGGGTATGTCGGGAGTGGAAAAACGCATCGATGTTATCGCGACGGCAATGCACGGCAAATTGTCAGTGTTCGACCTGGAAGACCTGGAATTGAGCTACGCGCCGCCCTTTGGCTCCTCGCGCGACCCCGTGAACAATATCGGTTTTGCCGCTGCCAATGTGCTTCGGGGCGACTGCCCGGTGAAGCATTGGGACGAGGTGTCTGAATTAGATCGCGGTGAGTGGTTCCTGCTGGATGTCAGAGAACATGAGGAAGTGGCAGTGGGTGAAGTGGAAGGCGCACACAATATCCCGCTAGGGGAACTGAGAGAACGGTTGGCAGAACTGCCAAAGGATAAGAAAATCCTCGTGAATTGCGCGAGTGGACAGCGATCTTATTTTGCGGCACGGATGTTGCGCCAAAAAGGTTTTGACGCCTATAACCTTTCCGGCGGCTTTAAAACCTACGCGTTAGGGGCGAAAAAGGAAAATGAAGAATTTGTTTCGGAGGCAGAACCGGTGATGAATTACGGAAAAGAAGAAGTGAAGATCATGGTGGACGGCGAAGAATACCATTTGGACGCTTGTGGTTTGCAGTGCCCGGGTCCGATCCTGAAGCTGTACACAAAGGTCAAAGAAATGAAAGATGGCGACCGTGTTGTGGTAACGGCAACGGATTTAGGTTTCGCACGGGATGTGGAAGCGTGGGCAAAATCAACCGGCAACCAGTTGGTCTCGCTGGATGTGAAAGCTGGCGAAATTAAGGCTGTCGTGCAGAAAGGTACGACTGCGGTAAAGATAGCTCCAGCGATTGAGGCGCAAACTCAGAAACACACCCGCGGAGAAGACCTGACGATGGTGGTGTTCTCTGGAGACCTGGATAAAGCCATCGCGGCGTTTATCATTGCCAACGGGTTTGCCTCGATGGGACAGCAAGCGACCCTGTTTTTCACATTCTGGGGCTTGAATGTCCTCAAAAAACCCAAGTCGCCTGCTCTTAAGAAAAATTTGATCGAGAAGATGTTTGGTTGGATGCTTCCGCGAGGCGCGAACAAACTGACGCTATCTCAGATGCATATGATGGGGGCAGGCACAGCCATGATTAAAGGCATCATGCGCAAACATAACGTTGACTCTCTTCCCGAACTGATTAAAACGGCTCAGGCGAACGGGGTCAAACTTTTGGCATGCCAGATGTCGATGGAATTGATGGGTATCCGCCAAGAGGAACTGCTTGATGGCGTAGAGCTGGCGGGTGTGGCGACCATGGCTGCCGCGGCAAGCAACTCGAATACGCATTTCTTCATCTAAACTTTACAAATATATGAAAAATAAGGACTCCACTCCGGAGTCCTTATTAATTGGATGAGGGGTTATGAGACTTTACTTCTCGGCACGTCCTTAACCCGAGACATCAGCAATGTGGCAACGGCATTGAAGAAAATCGTCACGATAAACATGACGGTGTAATCGAACTTAGCAACCAGCCAGCCAGCCAGAACCGGGGCAAGGAGCAGGAAAGACCCTGTCAGGGTGCGTCCCATTCCAAGGTAGGTAGGGCGAAGCGATTCTTCCCCAAGCTCCATCACGAGCATGCTGTCGCCAACACCGACCCCCGATTGATATAAACCAAACAGGGCAAAAACGAAATAATAAGACCAAATGTTTTTGCTAAAGATTGCAATCAAAAGAGCAATAAACCAGCACAAAAACGACCAAACCATGATATTTTTTGGCCCAATTCGATCGCCAACTGTACCCCAAAGGGCATAACCAAGTACCCCACTGGCAAGAATTACACCTGTGAAAACAGCAGCCTGTTCATCTGGCAGGTGAAAAGCCTTGATAGCAAATACGGCAAGAAAAGCGGTCGCCATATTTCCGATGAAGGATATTGAACGGGCGATTAAATAGAGGCGAAAGTTGGCGTCTTTCTTGATGATCTTCCCAAACATACTGACATCAATCGCAGGCTTTTTTGGTTGCGCGTCAGTCTCTTTGGGCTGAAATTGTGCCGTTTGTTCTTGCTCAGGCTCGCGGTTTTGGACATAACAGGCAAGGGATGCCCATTGGATGAAGATCGCAATCCCGAAACCCAGGGCATAGTTGTAGGGATAGGGCAGGTTAGCGAGAATGATCCCGGAGAGGATCGATCCGAGCACGCCGGCGAGCTGACCGATCACGCGCGAAAACCCAAAAAAACGGGCACGGTGGCTGATTGGTATCGCGCGCGCCATAACTTCCTGCCATGGAAGAGCCGACATCCCGCCCGCAATACCGCGCCAGGTCATCAGCAGGATAAGCAGGGTTAGCGCCAGGGGTTTGCTGATCTGAGGCAGCGCCAGAGCCAACACGGCAAAAAACACATAGGGGATCCTTTCCGAAATGCCTAATCGGATCGACATCGGCAGGATTTTCGGGGTATTAGTAACCTTTGAGGCAATAAACATCTGCGGCAGGAACCAGCCCGCGTTGACAATCGCAGGCATGAGACCAATCAAAAAGGGATTGTCGGTTAGGGTAGCCGCAAAAACGGGCATGATGGTGTTGATATTCCAGAAACTATCAGCCATAAAAAAGAAGCTGATATCAAGCGTGTTAATCAAGGCATTATGGCGAAAATGTTTCGCGACGGAAGGCGGGACGTTATCTTCCGGGCGAATTCGGAGCATGTTCGAGAAAAAGAAGCGCAAGCGATTAATCATAAGAACCCTTCAATGCTTGATTATAAAATGAAACATAAAAATGAAAGAAATATTGGAGTTTATTTGTGTTAGCCAGTCATAAACCTTCAATCCCGATGACTTAGACAAACACGGATGCGACTCTTGACCAATAGGCGGGTAAATGTTAAGCTTGAAGCATGACAACCCTTACAATAACAACTGATTTTGGTAACCTAAACGGCTTTGTTGGCACGATGAAAGGTGTCATTTGGGGGATCGCCCCCGATGCGAACATCGCCGATATTTCCCACGAAATTCCCGCGCAGGATATCCGAACGGGAGCTATTGCTCTTTGGCGGGCTTCAGCTTTCTTTCCTGCAGGTTCGGTTCATATCGCTGTGATTGACCCCGGAGTTGGGACTAAGCGGCGAGCAATCGCGGCGAAACTGGGCAACCAATATTATGTGCTGCCCGATAACGGACTGATTACGCCGATGCTCGAAGACGCCGAAGCGGCAGGTCAGGAAGTGCGGATTGTTCACCTGGACAACGCTGAATATTGGCTTCCTCGGGTCTACACCACCTTTCACGGGAGGGATGTTTTCGCGCCGGTTGGCGCTCATCTGGCGGCTGGCGTGCCGCTTGAAGCTCTTGGCACTCCAATTTCGGATCCAGTTCGGCTTCCACTTCCCAAACCACTCCCGACGGAAGAAGGTTTTGAGGCGAGCATCCTGGTTGTGGATGTGTTTGGCAACTGCACAACTAATTTACGCGTTTCAGATGTGCCGGACCTTGAGCAGATTACCATTTTTACTGCCGGACAAGAAATTCATGGCGTGCTGCCGTCCTACGGGCACGCCAAGGTTGGCGAACTTGTCGCGGTGACCGATAGTGAGGGTTTCATTGAAATAGCTGTCGTTAACGGCAGCGCGGCAAAAACGTATGGCATTAAATTGGATGATCCCGTGAGGATTCAGATTCGTGGTTAATCCTCAAGCTCTGCCTTTGGTTGTCCGCGATCTTAGCTTTTGCTATCACACACGCACCACTCCTGCGATTGAGAACATAAACCTCCGATTAGAACCTGGGCAGGTTGTTTTACTGGCTGGGTCGTCTGGCTGCGGCAAAACAACCTTGATGCGCTGTGTAAATGGGCTGATCCCGCACACATACAGAGGCAGTATGGATGGGGAGATCGAGCTATACGGGGAGTCTATCCGTGGGATGGGGCTTTCAGACATTTCAAGGCATGTGGGCACACTCCTGCAAGACCCCGAACGGCAGATCCTCGGAACTTACGTGATGAATGAGGTTTGCTTTGGGCTTGAGTCCTTAGGAATGTCGCGCGAAGAGATGATCCCTCGGGCAGAGAAAGCGCTAGACAGGCTGCATATTTTGCACCTGAAGGACAAGGAGACTCACTATACATCGGGAGGCGAAAAACAAAAAGTCGCCTTAGCTGGTGTGTTGGCGATGGAGCCAAGCATTTTACTATTGGATGAGCCCTTGGCTTCGCTTGATCCGGCTTCTGCCAGAGAAGCGCTGCTCACGTTCCGTGAACTGGCGGATGAGGGGCTTTCTATTCTATTGGTAGAGCATCGGGTTGAAGATGTACTGCAAATCAACCCGGACAAGGTCATCTACATGGATGAAGGGCGCGTCACCTATGAAGGGGACGTTGAAGGGCTATTGGAAACAGCGGATTACACCAGGATAAAACTTCCGGCAAAATCGGTTCTCAGGCGGTCGTCGGGAATACCTTGCAAGGAATATCGCCCTGCTGTGCCCAGGCTGGACCCAAAAAGCGAACCGCTGGTTTCTTTCCAGAATGTCAGTTTTCGATACAAAGCCAACACCCCTGAAGTGCTGCATAACATTAACATCGATATACGGGCAGGCGAAGTGATCGCGATCCTGGGGCATAATGGCTCAGGCAAAACGACGACAGTTAAGCAGGCATTGGGACTGCTGAAGCCAACCAGCGGGCAAGTTCTGCTGGAGGGGGTAGAAACCCGCAAGACAACCGTCGCGAACGCCGCAAGGACGATCGGTTATGTATTTCAGAGCCCGACTCAAATGCTGTTTGCGCCGACGGTGCGGGAAGAATTGGCTTTTGGTCCGGGGAACTTAGGGTTCGTCAAAGAGCAGGTAGCGGAAAATGTAAACTGGGCAATTGAAACGGTTCACCTGGAACAAGAGCTGCCCACTCCGCCTCTGGCACTTTCATTTGGTCAGCAAAAACGAGTGTCAATCGCTTCAGTTTTGTCAATGCGCTCACGTGTTCTGATGATGGATGAACCAACCGCGGGGCAGGACTATTGGAATTATCAATCATTTATGGATACCATTTTGCAAACCCCTGGTTTTGACGCAATCCTGTTCATCACCCACGATCTGGACTTAGCACTCACTTACGCGAACCGGGTGATCGTCCTGTTCGGTGGACGTGTGGTGGCGGACGGAAGTCCGCATGAGGTGTTTGCGGATGATGACAAGTTAAAGGAATGGCGATTACTGCCAACTTCGCTGCTCGAATTAAACCGCGAGATGTATCCACGTACTAGTCAGTTCCTGCGGGCTGAAGCTTTGAGCCAGCTTGCGGGTTAATTATTTATGTTCAAATAATAAGGAGGAAGTTATGAGTTCTAAAGGAAGTGCATCGCACGAAAAGAAATCTCTGTTTCGTTTTGGGACGAAGGAAGTTGTTTATGCAGCCATTGGTGCGGCATTATACGCGGTGATCACCTGGGCTTTCAATGTATGGCAAATCCCAGGCGCCGGAAATGTCGGCATTCGCCCGGCTGTGGTCATTCCGATGTTCTTTGGCATCGCGTTTGGACCAATTGTAGGTTTTATCACCGGTTTTGTCGGCAATATCCTTGCTGACCTGCTCAGCGGCTACGGTTTCTGGGTCTGGTGGGATATTGGAAACGGTCTGATGGGTTTACTGCCAGGTATTTTCTCGGTACTGCTCTTTGATTTCAAGTCCAGTCGCTCAATTATCTTGGCAGAGGTATCAGTCATCGTGGGTGTGATAGTCGGAATGGGCTTGGCAGCCTTCTCGGAAATGTGGGTGTCCGGCGCGGATCTAAACACTGTAATCTTTGCGAATTTCCTGCCCTCTTTCATTACTAATGTCCTTTGGGGGCTTGTCTTGCTGCCCTTGCTGATGGTTGCCTATTCGGCGATCATGTCACAGAGCGGTCGTTAAACGTGGATAACGGATCCGGGCAGTTTTATAGCTGCCCGGACCAGCATGAAATATGCTTGTAACCTGGAACTTTCGCTACCGAGACAGCTTAATCGACCGCATTGATCCGCGGGCGCGGTTCATATTCTCTTTCGCGGTGCTCTTGGCTGCCACCAGCACCTGGAATTCGCTGCTTCTGGCAATTGTGTTTATCATTTCGGTCCTCTGGTATTCCTCGGCTAAACTTTCGTGGGAAGACACCAAACGGGGCTGGTTGATGATCTCGATTTTATTGTTCACGATGATTGTGGTGAATACCATTATCACCGGAGGCGGAGCTGGCGGGGTTGTGCCGGAGGGCGGACAGCTTGTTTGGCCAGCCGGTTACACGCTGTTTGGGAAGCATTTCACCTTTGGGTTAACCGTGGAACGGCTTTGGTTTGCCATTTGCCAACTGATGCGGATCTTGTCCATCTCCTTAGTGTTTATCATGATCCCTTACACCATGGATTCTCGCGCGTATGGGGTAACGTTCCGCAAATTAGGTTTGCCAGACCGGTTGGCGTACACCATGGAACTGGCTTTCCGCTTTATACCGACGCTGGCGCGCAATTTTCAGGTAACGTTAGACGCACAGCGGGCGCGCGGTTTTGAGTTGGACTCTGCCAAGGGCGGCATAATCAACAAAATT
>LUZV01000138.1 GCA_001603765.1 Anaerolineales bacterium Chloro_02
GTGCAAGCCTGGCATCAACACGCCTTTTGAGAGTCTCATCCCCACTTTAACTCTCACGATACGCACGCCGTCCAGGCTCTCTTCAGCTGCCAATTTTTCGTCAAACAAGGACGTCAGCACGCACACCTGGTGCCCAAGCTCAACCAAACCCCGCGCCAAGCGCAGCGCGTATACCGTGAGCCCGGAACTGTAGGGGTGGAAATAGGTGGATGTGATCAGAATCTTCATCAGACCTTTTCTCCTCCAACCCCTTTTCTGGCGCGGCTGACCAGCGATCCCAGGTTTTCACCCATCACGTAGATCCCAATCATCCCAAGAAAAATCGGCAGGACCACCTGCGCCCCATGCACAACCAGTGCCATCGCCAGCGCGTCCGCCCTCCCAACGCCGACCAGTGAGTATGACGCCACCACCCCAGCCTCAAACACGCCCAACCCAGCCGGCGCCGCTGGCAGCGCATTAACAAACGCGCTTGCTGGAGTAACCAATAACGGCCACCACCATTGGTCATGTCCCAAAATTGCTCGCTGTAAAACATTAAACTGCACCATCGACATTGCCCAGCTGACCGCCAGTAAAAACAATGCCAACAAAAACTGTTTTGGGTTCAGAAAGATTTGAAAACCAGCCAGCATTTTATCCAACGCCGGCAGTATCTTCTCCCTCACCATTTTTTTATTACCAAAGCGGCTTTCCAGCCAGCCGATCACGCGCTTTCTGTGCCTCACGCTTAGGAAAATCGCCGCGCTGAAGATCAGCAATCCTACAGCTGTGACAAAGACCAAAGTTCGCAGTCCGCTTTCTCCAACTATCAAGGGCAAAGTTGCCAGGAAGAAAAGCGATCCGACCATCAGGTCCATCATCCGTTCCGTTACAATGGCTGCGAGCACCTCCGGATAGTTATGCTTGCCCTTTCCATGCCGGACGAGCAGAATAGCTCTGCCAACTTCCCCTAATCTGAGCGGCAAAATATTATTGAGCAGGTAACCCACGTTCATTGCCCAAAAAGCCGATGAAAACGAGAAATCTTTGCCCAGAATCTGCCAACAGACCACGCCGCGAACAAAAAGCCCGACCACAAAACTGGCAATGATCAGCGCCACAGACGCGGGCGATAAGGCTGCCAACGCGGACTTAAGCGCCACCAGGTCAATCTGACGCGCCAGAATCCAGATGGCTAATCCGCTGATCACCAGCGCCAAAACAATTCGCCCCAGATCGCTGGCGCGCAAACCTTTGCCCGCTTCGGTCATTAATTCTCCAGCCGCAAAATGGCCATGAAAGCTTCTTGTGGGATTTCCACGCTTCCGACCATTTTCATCCGTTTTTTTCCCCGTTTTTGTTTTTCAAGCAGCTTTTTCTTGCGGGTAATATCGCCGCCATAACACTTTGCCAAAACATCCTTGCGCAGAGCCTTAACATTCGCGCGCGAGATTACGCGCCCCTCAGCATAGGCTTGTATTGGGATAGTGAACATTTGCTGCGGAATGATCTCCTTTAATTTGCTCACCAGCGCCTGCCCTTTATGGTAAGCGTCCTGGCTGTGGACGATCGCCGTGAGCGCGTCTACGGGTTCTTCGTTCAACAGTATTTGCAGCTTAACCAAATCACCCGCGCGATATTCCAGGAACTGGTAGTCCATGGAAGCATAGCCGCGAGTGTTGGACTTCAACAGATCAAAAAAGTCCACAATGATCTCAGATAGTGGAATTTCAAAATTGAGCTGCACGCGATTTGCCGCCGGGTATTCTTGATTAACATAGATCCCGCGGCGCTTGCGCACCATTTCCATGATCACGCCGTAATAATCCGTCGGGCTGAAAATCTCCAACGCCATCCAGGGTTCAAAGATCTCTTTAATTTTGCCTTCATCAGGCAAATCAGCCGGTGAATCGATGATAATAGTGCTGCCGTCCGTGAGCTCAACCTGATACTCCACCGAAGGAGCAGTAAACACCACATCCAGATCGTACTCACGTTCGATGCGCTCTTGGATAATCTCCATATGGAAGAGTCCCAGAAAACCGCATCTAAAACCAAAGTTTAGCGCCTCAGATGATTCAGGTTCATAGGTCAATGAGGCGTCGTTAAGCTGCAGTTTTTCGAGTGCTTCTTTTAAATTTGCGAAATCTTCACCATCCACAGGGTACACACCCGCGAAGACCATCGGCTTAGCCTTCTGATAACCAGGCAACGGAGCATCCGCGGGCTTCGCGGCGTTGGTGATCGTATCGCCGACTCGGCACTCCGATACTGTTTTCAACCCGGTCGCGATGTATCCAACATCGCCGGCACTCAATTTGTCAATCGGGAGCAGATTTGGTGAAAAAATGCCAATTTCAACCGGCACAATTTTCGTCCCGGTCGCCATCATCGCGATTTTGTCATTGGCCGTCAGGTTACCGTCAAAAACTCTGATATATGCTATCACCCCTTTATAGGCGTCGTAATGCGAATCAAAAATCAGAGCTCTAAGAGGCTTGTCCTGTGACCTTTCAGGCGCTGGGATTTTTGCGGCAATCGCTTCCAAAACCTTGTCCACTCCCAGCCCCGTTTTGGCGCTGATGGGAATAATCTCCTCATCCTCAACACCCAGCAGCATCTTCAGATCGCGCTTGACTCCTTCAACATCTGCCGACTGCAAGTCAACCTTGTTGATGACGGGAATGATCACCAGGTTCGCGTCCAGCGCCAGGTAAAGATTCGCGAGCGTTTGGGCTTCAATCCCCTGAGTGGCGTCCACCACCAGCACGGCGCCCTCACAGGCATACAGCGCGCGGCTGACTTCATAGTTAAAGTCCACATGTCCAGGTGTGTCGATTAAATTAAATTCATAATCCAAACCGTCTTTGGCGTTGTAGACCATCCTCACAGCCGACGCTTTGATCGTAACGCCCTTTTCGCGCTCCAGGTCCATCGAGTCCAATACCTGCGCCGTCATTTCACGGTCTGAGATTGTGTTCGTCATCTGCAGCATTCTGTCTGCCAGGGTAGACTTGCCGTGATCCACGTGTGCGATAATGCAAAAATTTCGTATTCTGTCCATAAGCCTCTCAGTATAGCCTATTATACCTGTACCCAACCTTTGCTTTATGTCTTAAGCATCTGCCAAACCGACTGGTGGCGGTCATAATTCTAACCCTGCCAGACCTGGCAGTGTCTTACCGAACGCCTAACTCCAGTGATGTTGAGATCAAAAAATTTCCTGTTTCGCGACAAGGTCTTACAGCAAATTTTAACCGCCTTTCCCCTACCGCATGCCAGCAGTCACCCGGCGTTATGGTAAGATAAATATCATGTTGAAAGTCTATCTCGAAACGCTTCGTCCTCGTCAATGGCCGAAAAATCTTGTGATCTTCGCGGGTCTTATCTTCGACCGCCAGCTCATCTACATCGTTTCAACCGGGCGAGTCGCGGCTGCTTTCATTATTTTCTGCCTGGTTTCGGGCTTAACTTATACGATCAATGACATTCTCGACGTCAAGGCAGATCGCCAGCACCCTCAAAAATGCCGCCGCCCGATTGCCTCAGGTCGCCTTCCTTTAAAAAAAGCGATCCCTTTTACAATCGCATTAGCCTTAATCAGCCTGAGTCTGGCGTTTATTCTTTCCTGGAAGCTCGGGCTTATCTGCGTCACCTACACGCTTCTTATGCTCGCCTATTCCAAATGGCTTAAGCATATTCTGATTGTCGACGTTATGGTCATCAGCACCGGATTCCTCCTGCGCGTTATGGCTGGCATCAGTGTCATTCAGGTTACCAACTTTTCTCCCTGGCTGTTTATTCTGACGACCCTGGTGGCTCTTTTTCTCGGCTTCGGCAAACGTCTGGCTGAACTCAAGCTGCTCGAAGGCAGCGCCGGAGAGTTCCGCAAAGTGCTCGACGGCTACACTGTTCCGCTGCTCAATCAATACCTGGTGGTCATTCTTGCTTCAATCCTGATCACCTACATGCTCTACACTTTCTCAGCTCATCCGCAGGGTCCTTCCTATGCGATGATGTTGACCATCCCATTCGTTTTCTACAGCATTTTTCGCTACATGTTTCTGATCCAAAACTCCAGCGTCGCGTCAGCCCCCGAAGAAGTCTTCCTCAACGACCGCCCAATTCAGGTAGCGATTCTTCTCTGGGGTATCACGGTCATTTTGGTGCTTTATCTGCTCTAAAGAGGTGAGTTATGCCTGCCGTATCCGCAACAGCTTGTGGAAAGCTAATCCTACTTGGCGAACACGCCGTCGTCTATGATAGCCCGGCTATTGCCATCCCAATCACCAGCCTGAGAGTCCGCGCGGTTGTAGAGCCGTTGATTGGCGAGGTCCAAGGCACAATCCGCGTCAAAGCTGAACCCTTGGGGATTGATCACAACCTCACCGAGTTAGGTAAGGATCATTTTTTAGCCAACGCGCTCGGTCTCCTTTTTTCGACCCTCGGGTTGCTTCAAACCCCAACCTGTCGAATAACAATCACCTCCGAACTTCCAATCGCGGCTGGATTGGGCTCCAGCGCGGCTTACGCGGTCGCCCTTCTGCGGGCAATGTCGGCTTTTCTGGGACACTCGTTAAACTTGCAGGAACTCAACACCCTCGCCTTTCAATCTGAACAGTCCGTTCACGGCCGCCCTTCTGGCATCGACAACACAGTCATAACTTATGAAAAACCGATCTTCTATCAGCGCGGCGCGATGATCGAGTTCCTCCAGCCTATCCGCGAGTTTGTCTTTGTCATTGCCGATTCAGGTATTCGCAAGTCAACCCGTGAATCGACCTCTCAACTCGCTGCGGATTTAAAGGCTGACCCTCAGAGGTACCAACCCCATCTTGATGCGATTGCCGATCTCGTGAAGCAGAGCAAGCGCTCCTTTCAGATCGGTGATCTCGACGCGCTTGGCAGTGCCATCAACGCCAACCAGGAGCACCTCTCCGCCTTGCGGCTCTCATGCCCCGAGCTCGACGGTCTGGTCAGCGTGGCGCGTGAAGCTGGCGCGCTTGGCGCAAAACTGACGGGTGGCGGCAAAGGTGGTCACATGCTGGCACTTGTGACGCCTGAAACTGAAGCTGCTGTCGCGCAGGCTCTCCAATCTGCCGGCTCACCGCGCGTTTTTTCAACGCGCCTTTATCCAGGCGAATAAATGAACCCGGTTTTTCCTGACCTGATTTTCCTGAAACTGGGTGGGTCCCTTATTACAAACAAAGACCAGCCCGAATCGGCGAGAGTTGAGCAAATTGAGATCCTTTTATCTCAGATTGCCGCCTGGCGCGAGGCGAACCCATTGAGCCGCCTTCTTTTAGGTCATGGCTCAGGCTCTTTTGGTCACCACGCGGCTGCGCGTTACGGCACCCGGGGCGGCGTGCGCACCGCGGAGGAAGCCGAAGGCTTCCAGCAAGTCTGGCTGAGCGCGCGCCGGTTGAACCAGATTATCCTTGATCAGGCGCGTGCCTTCAATTTGCCCCTGATTTCTTTCCCGCCATCAGCTTCTATCACCTCTGATAATCGAAAAATCCTGACCTGGAACCTGCAGCCCATCACGCGCGCGCTCGAAATGGATCTGATACCCCTTATTTATGGTGATGTCATCGCGGATTTGTCGCTCGGGGGAACGATCCTTTCCACTGAGGAGCTTTTTGTCCACTTAGCTCATGCTCTACACCCCAACCGCATCCTGCTTGCCGGCAAGGAAGAGGGTGTTTTTGCGGATTTTCCCCACAATCAGCACCTTATAAGACAAATTCCTTCCCATGCTGACCTAACCGATTCACTTCAGGGCTCCGCCAGCCAGGATGTGACTGGCGGGATGCTGACGAAAGTTCAATCGATGCAAGCGCTCTGCCGCGACCTGCCAGATCTCACAGTCAATATTTTTTCTGCTGTCTCTCCAGGCACGCTTTTACAGGCTCTGAATAACTGCGGCATAGGCACCCTGATTCATTAATCGTTTCACTTCCTTCGGATTACACGTATAATTCCCGTAGAGGTTTTGCATGATTTATAGCCGACAACAACTTGAAGAACTCGAAGACCAAACGCTCGCGCCTTACGGCATTCGCAGCAAAAACTCCAAAGGGCGCAAATACCCGGAGGAAGAAGCCGACTTTCGCACACGTTTCCAGCGCGACCGTGAGCGCATCATCCACACCACCGCTTTCCGCCGGCTTGAATATAAGACGCAGGTTTTCATCAATCACGAGGGTGATTATTACCGCACCCGTCTGACCCACTCCATCGAAGTCGCCCAAATTGGGCGCTCGGTCGCCCGCACCCTTGGCGCGAATGAAGACCTGGTTGAGACGATTTGCCTCGCGCATGATATCGGTCATCCGCCTTTTGGTCATTCCGGAGAGACCGCGCTGGCGCGCCTCATGAAGGAGCATGGCGGTTTTGATCACAACCGCCAATCGCTTCGCATTGTCACCGAACTCGAAAACCGCTACCCTGATTTTCCGGGTCTGAACCTCAGCTGGGAAGTTCTCGAGGGAATGGTTAAACACGAAACAGATTACGACATCGCCGACGCTCAGGATTACGATCCCGAGCTGCGCGGCAGCCTGGAAGCTCAGATTGCCAACGTGGCTGATGAGTTGGCATATACCTCGCACGATCTTGATGACGGTTTGCGTTCTGGAATGATCACGCCTTCTCAACTGGACGGTATTGCCCTTTGGGAAATCATTAACGAGAGTATCGGTCGCCGTCGCAGTGAAACCCTCGACGACCTTTCGCGTCATCAGATTATCCGCCGCCTGATCAACTTCGAGATCACCGATCTGGTTCAATCGATCGACCGCTACTTGCGCAAAAGCAGTGTCAACTCAGCGCTCGATTTGCAAAAACTACCATTTAACGTGGCTGGTTTCAGCGAGGACATGTACCGCCGCAACCGCGAGCTGAAGGACTTTCTTTTTAACAAGCTTTATCGGCACCATCGTGTCGTCCGTATGTCCGTCAAATCTGAAAAGATCGTCACGGATATCTTTAACATGTACCAGAAGACGCCGTCCGCCTTACCAGAAGCCGTTCAGGAATTAATCCCACAGCGCGGGCTTGAACGCACCATTTGCGACTACATCGCGGGGATGACGGATCGCTTTGCCATCGACGAACACTCGCGTCTCTTTGACGCGCAAACACTTCCATAGGAGTACAAACCCATTATGGCTCTCACACCTCAACTATTAACGCCTGCCGGCAAGGCAAAATTGCTCGAAGAATTAGCCGAACTCAAAGGACCGCGCCGCGAAGAAATCGCGCGCCGGCTTAAAAGCGCCATCGAAATGGGCGATCTTTCCGAAAACGCGGATTATCATGCTGCCAAAGAAGATCAGGGCTTTGTTGAAGGTAGGATCCAGCAAATCGAAGCCATTCTTTTTTCAGCTACCATCATCGAAGAAACCGACAGCAACACTTCGGTCGTTCAGATTGGGCGCACAGTAACCCTCCAGGAGGGCAGTGACCCTGTAGAAGTTTTCCACATCGTTGGCGCGAACGAAGCCAACCCCAGAGAACGCAAGATTTCCTACGAATCCCCGATGGGATCCGCTCTGATTGGACATAAAGCGGGTGAAACGGTTGAGGTTACCCTCCCAAATCAATCAATCCTGAAAGTTAAGATTCTCAAGATCGAATAGCCTCACCCTGCCAGGATGTCAGACCACCAATCGACATCGCGAGCGCAGCGCGGCGATCTGCCGTTCGATTAAGTCCGTCATCGCGAGCGCAGCGCAGCGATCTACCGTTTGAGTAAGTACGTCCTCGCGAGCGCAGCGCGGCGATCCACCGTTCGATTAAGTCCGTCATCGCGAGCGCAGCACAGCAATCTCTCGCTGACCCTGCCTGTCATCGCGAGCGAAGCGAAGCGATCTCCCTATTGGCTGACCGGTAGATTGCTTCTGTCGCTACCGCTCCATCGCAATGACGAATCGCCTCGTGTCATCGCGAGCGAAGCGAAGCGATCTCCCTATTTGCTGACCGGTAGATTGCTTCTGTCGCTACCGCTCCATCGCAATGACGAATCGCCCCGTGTCATCGCGAGCGCAGCGCGACGATCTACCGTTCGATTAAGACCAATGCCTTTTGATAGCCTTTCCCAGGAGAAGATTAAAAAAATCGTTGATCAAGATAGACGAGGAGGGTAAGCGAAGGAGGCTAATCTCAATAGCTTTTAGGTCAGCCTCTGGCGCTTATTTCGAGTAACGCGCATAAT
>LUZV01000139.1 GCA_001603765.1 Anaerolineales bacterium Chloro_02
GTTGAGGCGGGTGAAGCGGATGCTCGATCCTAATGACATCATGAACCCTGGGAAACTCGCCCTCTAATCCGAAACCGGAGGCTACAAAGACATGAACTGGAAGATTGCGAATCTAAAAGATCTTGAAGGAAAAATCTGGCGGTGTACTGCATGCGGAACCTGCAAAACAGCCTATGATTTCGGGCCTCCCCCCGTGGCGGCGGATATATGCCCAGCGGGAGTTGAGTTTGGATTCGAAGGGGCTCTTGCGTCGAAGGGTAAAATCGCTTTTGCCCGGGGAATTCTGAACGGGGATCTGCCCTGGGATGAAGACCTGGTTCAGTCCATTTACCAGTGCACCGTTTGTGGCGGATGCCAGAATCAGTGCCAGCTCGACCACAAACCCTTCATTCCCGAGATCATCGAGGCGATGAGAAGGAAGGCGGTGGAGGACGGCGTAGGTCCCATGCCTCTGCATAAGAACCTTCTCAATTCCATGAGAAACTACGACAACCCCTACCAGGGTCCGAGACGTGTCAGGACCGACTGGACGAGGCCCTTCAGGAAAACGACTCCCATCAAGGACATCAACAAGGAACCTGCCGAGGCTCTTTACTTCGTGGGATGCACGGGGGCCTTCAACATGGCGGCTCGTTCGGTGCCCACGGCCACGGCCAACATTTTCCAAAAGATTGGTCTTGACTTTGGGATCCTGGGTGAGAACGAGCTCTGCTGCGGTTCCACCGCCATGAGGGTGGGGGATGCCGAGGAGTTCAAGAGGGTTGCGGAAAAGAACCTTCAGATGTTTAAATGGCTCCACGACGAGCGCGGGATGAACACGATTATCACCTCGTGCGCGGGCTGCTATCGGGCCATAAAGAAGGACTACATCCTTTCCGCCGATTACGACAAGTTGATGGATGGAATCAAGGTCATCCACACGGCCGACTACCTCTACGGGCTCTACAAGGAAGGCAAGCTCGAGTTCAAAGGCGAGCTTCCCTGGAAGGTTACCTATCATGATCCCTGCCACACCGGCCGGCACCTCAACAAGTTCACCATCGATGAGGACGGCTCGCAGCAGTGGAAGGGATCCTACCTGTCAGTGGACGAGAGCGAGTGTCTCTACGAGCAGCCGAGGGAGCTTTTGAAAGCCATCCCCGGTGTAGAGTTCGCCGAGATGAAACGTAACCGCGCCAACTCCTTCTGCTGTGGCGGCGGCGGCGGGGTTATGACAGGCTTCGGTGATTGGGCAGCCAAGAACGCGGGCCTTCGGATGGCCGAGGCAGCCGAAACCGGAGCGGAGAACGTGGTCTCGATATGTCCTTTCTGCTACTTCAACCTGACTGAAGGGGCAAAGAGGATTGGAAGCTCGCTCAAGATGTATGACCTGACCGAACTCGTTGACAAGGTCCTTGTCGGTAAAAAGTAATTAACCCTTTTTTCTTGCTGGGCCCGGCCTTGGCCGGGTCCGGCTTTCCGGGTATTCGATCTTTCTCGGGAGCTGGGATATGCCCGGTGCTTTCCACCGGCCATATCCTCCTCCCGATAAATTTAGAAAGGCCGTTGTCCCCGGCCTCGCTTTGACATCACAGCGGACAGAAATGGATAAGACTATCGAGGAAAAGATTGTTTTTTTCGGATGTCCTCTGGATTCCGACGAAAGGGAAGAGTCCATCAGGGAGAGGCATGCCGGTAGGGTCTGGAACGGGTGGAGCGATGATCCCTTCGAAATGGTCATGCGTTTCGTCCGCCGGGAAGTCGATGCCCGCCTCTGGGAGGAAAAAGGATCGATTGAGGTCCCGCCCTGGCTGCGCCCGATACCTCCCGAAGGGGCGCGGAACGCCCTGGTCGAGCACTTCGTGGAATTTATCGACGGAGACGGGTGTCGCGACTATGCGGATGTGGTGAGGGTATTCATCGAAGATTACATTTCCCCTCATGTTCCGTGCATGATCGGCGTGGATCATTCCCTGACCGGAGGTGCATTTGCCGGGCTGGCGAAGAAATATAAACCCGAAGCGGTTTCTTTGATTGTGGTTGACAGCCATGTGGATGCAATCCCGACGTCCGTCATCCCGGGAGTGGTGGAGTACGATATGGCCACAAATCCCGATACGGTTTACAGCCCGGATGATCCTTTCCTCAAAAACCGAACTGAATCCTATAACGCAAGCTCGTTTATTTATCATTTACTGCAGGAAGAGGTCGTCGAGCCCCAAAATGTTTTTCTGATCGGTGTGAGCGATTTCCCTCCGAAACACGCCTTTCGCATCAAGGACGAGAGGATCAAGCGGTATGTGGGGCAGTACACGTCTTTGAAGCGGAAGGGAGTAAAAATCATCACGAAATCGGATCTTCAACTCAATCCGGCCAGATTAAAGGACTTGCATCGTCTAGTAAAGACCCCCCACGTCTACATTTCGATAGATATGGACATCGGAGCTGGAAATGCGCTGACGGGGGTCAGGTTCCAGAACTATAAGGGCCTGAACGAAACGCAAATCTACCGGATTGCCAAACACCTTCGGGATATAATGGATCGAGGCTTTCACTTGGCCGGCATGGATGTTACGGAGTTCGATGTTCGCAAGGCGGGCCATGGAGAGGATCGTACGTACCTGATTGCCGCCAACCTGATCAAGACTATATGCTTCGGAGTAGACTAGCGCCGGATCGGTAGTCGAGAAATTTCACCGATAAAACGGGGCGCACCATTCCATTGTCCCTGATGCGAGCTTCTCGTGGTCGGTATCCATCGGCTTTCGCACAGTTTTCCGCAAGAGCCGCCCCTTCCTTTTCAATTGCTGCCGGTCCCGGCTTTTTCCCAAGCCAAACGTACCCGTCGCATAAAATCCAAATTACGCAAAAACAAGCTTGGAAGCAGAGGTCGCTGGTACATGTGGGGCATTGTCGCCACGAGGACCCGTGGCTCGCAAAAACCCGAGAATACTCGGAGGCGAATTCCGCCCCCGTCGCCATTATTCCTGCCGCTTTGCTGAAAGATGTATTCGTCTGGCGGGTTTATAAGCCCGCCAGACATTTTGTTTCGGCTGCATAGCGCACACTTCTTGCGGTTTTTATACCGCTTGGGGTCAGGGGGAGCTATGCAGCCGTTCCCCCAGTCAAGCTGCAACTTTTGGTGGCGATGCACGGCGGCAAGGGTCCCGAAGGAATTCGCAGACCCGATCAAAAACATGGATCAGCGCCTGGTAGCAGCCGATCTTGTCCCATATCCAACCCCGGAAACACGCCCGCCGGTGTTTGGCAACTGCCGGGAAGTTATTGATTGCCGCCATGAGCGTCCACCTGAATTAAAATGCCATGCACGCGACAACTTATGGAGCGTGCCACTGGGCCTGTTGTTACTTCTTTTCTTCCGGCAGGGAGGTAATCGTCCCGTCCCAGGTGTCCACTTTCCCGGTAGATTCGGTGAGGCCCTCTTTGAACCACGTGGTCGTGACGTTTTTCTGCTCGGTGTAGAAGCG
>LUZV01000140.1 GCA_001603765.1 Anaerolineales bacterium Chloro_02
GAGCCGCATCATGCACCGGGACGGGGACAGGTGGGAGCCGACCGACGATCCCCTCCTTGAACTGGTTGCCCTTTTGTACCTCAACAGGGTGGACGCCGTTTATCCGCTCGGAAAAGACCTCGTAGGCCCGCGGGACCTCAAGGAGGCCCATTACTTCCAGGGGCCTCACAGCCTGGATCTGGCTCCACTGCTCGAACGCTACGGAAACGATTTGAAAGGATTCAAGGCGGCGGCCGAATATCTGGACGGAACCCCCCTGGATATGGCCGATGCCGCCTATCGCCTGCTTCCGTTTCCGAGAATTCCGGTTTACTACCTGCTTTGGGAGGGCGATGAAGAATTCAGGCCCAAGCTTTCCGTGCTCTTCGACCGGTCCATCGAACGATGTTTCTCGGCTTCGGGTATCTGGTCTTTGGTTAATCTGGTTTCCAGGGCGCTGCTCAAAGGCCCGGAAAGAGCCTGACAGCAGTCTTGCTCATGCGGTTCACCTCATCGGCCCAGCCTTGACGCTCATTTTTCCAGGGAGGGGACTGTTTGCCTTTTTGCTTAGATTGTTCTCCATGACGTGCCCATTGACTCACGACCCGTTTAAGGACTATATTTGGTCTTATCCTGACAGGAATGGAGGTGGATCGTGAAACTGTCCAGCCAAATCAAACCCATCAGCTATCTCAAAGCACATGCCGCAGAGGTCTTGCGCAGCCTTGGAGAAAAGGGAGAGCCTTTGGTTATCACACAGAACGGCGAAGCCAAGGCAGTCATGCAGGATATCGAAAGTTATGAGCAAACGCAGGAGACCATGGCGCTGCTGAAAATTCTGGCACTAGGCACCCGCCAGATTGAAGAAGGCAGAGTTCAGCCCGCCGGTGATGTCATCAAAGGGCTTCGTAAGCGCAGAAAGGCCCGCTGATGCCCTTCCAGGTATTCTTGACGGATGATGCGGCCCGCGACCTCGAAGATTTGTACGATTATGTCGAACTGCACGATGTGCCGGGAAAGGCGAACCACGTCCTCGAACAGATTGAAAAAAGCTTCGCCGGCTTTTCGGAAAACCCTCAGCGCGGAACCTACCCAAAGGAATTGTTGGCCATTGGGCTTCGGGAGTATCGCGAGATTTTTTTCAAACCGTATCGCATAATTTACCGCGTTATGGCCGAGAACGTCTATGTTATGGTGATTGCCGACGGTCGTCGGGATATGCAGACGCTGCTTCAGCGCCGCCTGCTGCAGGCATAATCCGCGCCCTGGCTGTCCGGTTAAGAATCGATAGAGCGGAAATGGCCATATCGATTCACAGTATCGTACCCGCCCAAGCGCCTGAGTCATGTTGACATTACTCGGACCCATCCAAGCGACATCGGAAGGGCGTAGTTCCTCCGAATCGAAGACGCTATCCTTACCGACGAGAGGGAAAGCAATACGCTAGAATATTTTCATATATTTCATCATGTCCTGTCCGAACCATAATTGGGTTGATCCGTACAACATGCGGCGGCTTGATTTCCTGCCCGCATAGGACCCCCTACCAACCGGGCCGAACCGCGCAACGGCACAGGTGGTTGCGCGGTTCGGCGGTTCTTTTCACTCATCTGCGAGATTACCGGACAGGATATTGCCAGAAGGCGGTCAACCCGCCTCCGCCTCCCTCATCGTCTCCGGTGGCCAGGGCCGTTCCCTGGTAGGCGAAGGCCATGCCGGCCGTTCCCGGCGGCAAAGCAATTCGGGTCCGGAAGTGAACGGGATCGAGACTACCGCGGTCCGTGGCGAGCCCCCTGTTTTCCAGCACTTTCCCGCTTTGGTCGAAAAAGAGCACACTCAACTGAAAGTCGTTTATAAAAGTAAAATTGGTGGTCATATTGCTGGCAAAATCTGCCGTTCCCGAAAGTTCCAGGTTGCTTTGGTTCATGGAATACCGATAGTCAACGGAGAGGTCCTGTCCCTGCCAGGCCCCGGAACCTCCACCGGGAGCCAGCGCGATGCGGTTTTCGGGAGAAACGACTCCGGAGCCCAAGGGCAGCATGCCGGGCGACTGGCATGCCGGAATGAAAAGGGCCAGACTCAAAATCACCAAACCGGGCAGAAATAGTTTTCTCATTGAAGCCTCCGAACGAAATGGTCCTAAATCAAATTAAGATCGAGGCAACACTGTTTCTCATTTGCACCCCACAAAATAACTCTAAAAGTTCCGGTTTCAAAGGAGGATAGAAAAAAAGGAGTGAACCGCGGGAAATTGGTTTGAGCGGCAGGTCTCCGCGGTCCATCGCTCGCTAGATCGGGTCGGGAATGTGACGCTTCGGGCCGGTAATCGGGACGATTGCAACGGCTGGTGACGACTGGCTGCGGGCCATGTCCACGGATAGTAACGGAAAATACGCGATTTCAAATCGTACAATAAGCGATCCCGTATGGCACATTATATATTGAATATATTTATGTAAGTTTCTTTACAGCGTACGGAATCGAAAGGATCGCACCCGTGGCACGATGTAATT
>LUZV01000141.1 GCA_001603765.1 Anaerolineales bacterium Chloro_02
ATAATACGGTTCAATACACCAAATACTCCACCTCAATATGGGTGGATCCGCGACGGCAGAGTTGGGATTATTCAGGGTGACCCCTTTGGCGAGTACCGCCGCTTTGAGGAGGCTTACGAACTGGATGAGGTCAACTTGCTTTTGCCCTGCATTCCCTCAAAAATCGTTTGTGTGGGCAGAAATTACCCTGAACATGTCGCCGAAATGAAAACGGACATGCCAGCTTACCCTCTGATCTTCCTCAAACCGCCTTCTTCGCTGATTACAAATGGCGAAAGCATCATCCTACCACCGCAAAGTAAAAGAGTTGAGCATGAGGCCGAGCTAGCCATAGTAATCGGCAAACCTTCTCGTTGGCTAACACAGGAGAACGCCCTTCAATCTGTTTTTGGCTACACGATCGCCAACGATGTGACCGCCCGAGACCTGCAGGCGGCTGACGGTCAATGGGGCCGCGCCAAAGGCTTTGACACGTTTTGTCCGGTTGGGCCCTGGATCGAAACAGAATTAGACCCTAACGACGCCATGATCACCTGTCATGTTAACGGCGTTTTGCGCCAGATGAGCTCGACCCGCGACATGATTTTCTCGGTACAGAAACTTTTGCTCTATATCACATCGATCATGACTCTCTTGCCAGGTGACCTGATCCTCACCGGCACACCTGCCGGTGTGGGTCTGCTGCAGCCAAGCGACCAGGTAAGTGTGCATATCGCCGGCATTGGCACGCTTGTCAATCCAGTCGCGGCGGCAGAGTAGCCATGCCTTGGTTTGTCGCAACCCTCACATTATCATTACCAGGTTGTCAAAGCCTTAAGGAGAAGCGGTCTAGACTCGCGCCTTTACTTTCCCGCCTGAAAAGGTACAATCTATCCGTTATCGAGGCATCTCATCAGGATAACTGGCAGATAGCTGACCTGCAGATCGCCAAGATTGGGCGAAACCGCGCCCAACTCGATCGCGATCTCGCGCAGCTTGTGTCATTGATCGAAGATGATTTTCGGGATCTAATTTTGACGAATGTCTCGAGCGAATTCTATTTTTAGCAGGCAATTTTGCAAAATCTGAAATCAATTGATCTCGAAAAAATTCTCTACCATGTTGAAAAACCGGGCAGGTATGTGGGAGGGGAGCACAACCAGGTCCTGAAAGACTGGGATTCCGTCCGCAGTCATGTTTGCTTGGTCTTTCCGGATATTTACGATATCGGACAGCCAAACCTTGGTTTGGCCATCTTGTACGACATCCTCAACAAGCAGCCAGATATCCTTGCCGAGCGCGCCTTCGCTCCCTGGCATGATCTTGAAACCGAAATGCGCCAAAAGCATCTGCCGCTTTTCTCCCTTGAATCAAAAAGACCGTTAGCTGCGTTTGACATCATCGGGATTAGCCTGCCTTACGAGTCGCTCTACACCAACGCCCTGAATATCCTCGATTTATCAGGCATCCCACTACTTTCTTCTCAACGAAACAGCGAGCACCCATTGATCATTGCCGGCGGTCAGGCATGTTTCAATCCTGAACCGATGGCTGATTTCTTCGATGCTTTCGTCATTGGCGAAGGGGAAGAAGTTACGCCTCGGGTTGTACGGCTCTACGACCTGCTTAAATCTTCAGGAAAGGACCGCTCTGAGATCCTGATCGCGCTTTCTCAAGTTCCGGGTGTTTATGTGCCTTCACTTTACGAAGTTGCCTACGCGCAAAATGGAACTATTTCGGATGTAATGCCCAAATTCTCTGCTGTCCCTTCCTTCGTTACCAAACAAATCGTTCCTTGCCTTCCGCCTCATCCTACCAAACTGATTGTTCCTAATGTTGAGACAGTACACGACCGGCTTTCAATCGAAATTATGCGCGGCTGCACGCGCGGCTGTCGTTTCTGCCATGCGGGTATTGTCAATCGCCCTGTCCGTGAAAGACCTATTGATGAGATCCTTCAGATCATTGAGGACGGTCTCACGGCAACCGGTTATGAGGAAATCGGCTTGCTTTCCCTTTCCTCCTCTGACCATACCCAAATCCTTGAACTGACTAAAGCCGTCTACGAGCGGTTTCACGATCGGAAAGTGTTCGTCAGTTTGCCTTCCCTGCGCATCGCCTCCTTTTCGGTTGAGCTGATGGACGAACTGCGCGAGCTCCGCCCGGGGGGAGGTTTTACTCTCGCCCCCGAAGCCGCTTCACCGCGAATGCAGACCATTATCAACAAACCGCTCGATAATGCAGTTTTTGAGGAAACCGTCCGCACTATCTTCGAGCACGGCTGGCTCTCGCTTAAGCTGTATTACATGATTGGACTGCCCGGTGAGACAATGGAAGACGTGCAGGCAATCCTGGATGCCGGCAAGCGCGTGCTTGCCATTGGGCGCCAGCTGCGGGGTAACCGGGTCAAGATACATCTATCAGTGGGCAACTTCATCCCCAAACCTCACACACCCTTTCAGTGGTATCCACTCAATTCTACCGAGGAATTACAAACCAAACTGGATCTGTTGAAAGAAGGCACACGTCGGACGGGGATCAAACTTTCATACAATATCCCCGATAGCACCCTGCTCGAAGCATGGCTCTCGCGCGGGGATCGGCGCCTCGGGCAGGTAATCCTGCGCGCGTGGCAGCTCGGCGCAAAATTTGATGCCTGGGGAGAAAATGACAATATGCCCCTATGGCGGCAAGCATTTGAAGACGTTGGGCTAAACCCGGATTTCTACGCGTTTAGAGAGCGCCCCCTTGACGAAATTCTTCCATGGGACCATCTCCATACCGGCGTCACAAAGGCGTTTTTGCGGCGCGACCTTGAATGGAGCAAACAAGGGCGCACCCGCGGCGACTGCCGTGAGCAGTGCTATGCCTGCGGCATCCTGGACGCCTTCGGCAAAGTTCGCCCGGTCTCGCCGCTTGTCTACTGGGGGTGCCCATGATTGATCAGCAAGCACGTATACGAATGACCTATGCCAAGATCGGAAATTTACGCTTTATCGGTCATCTCGACCTTCAGCGCCTGTTTGAACGAGCATTGCGCCGCACGAATCTGCCCCTCAAATATACCCAGGGGTTCAGCCCGCATCTGCGGGTTAACCTTGCTTCAGCGCTGCCGCTGGGATTTATCGGCGAGGCGGAACAGATGGACTTTTGGCTCGAAGAACCCATTCCCCTCAGCGAGATCGCAGAGCGTTTGCGGGTATCGCTTCCAAAAGAGCTGGTTCTTAAGGATCTTCAGTCGATCGACAACCAGAAACCTTCCCTTCAGGCTGCGCTTCTCTCCAGCGCCTATGAAATTGTCCTGCCATCTGATACTAACCAAACCGAAATTCAAACCCGAATCTCCGACCTGGAGGCGCAGCCCGCGCTTCCTTTTCAGCGCCGCAAGAAAACTGTCGACTTGAAAGACCTGATCATCAGTTGGCAGCTTTCCGAACGCGCTGGCGAGCTTATCCTGAAAATCGAAATGAAATCGACCCCTCTTGAGAATGGACGCCCGGATGAATTCCTGTCACTTCTCAACATTGACCCTGCTGATTGCGTGATTGTGCGCACAAAATTAACCTTTTTGGAGGAATAATGGAAGAAAACTGTATTTTTTGCTCAATCGTTTCTGATCAAACCCATGCCTGGAAGGTATTCGAAACCGACACCACCCTGGCATTCTTAGACGCGCATCCTATAGGGCTCTACCATACATTGATCATTCCAAAGGCACATTATTCTGACATTTTTACCGTCCCATCGGCCGTTTTGGCAGATACGATCGAAACCGTAAGACAGGTCAGTTTGCTTTACAAGGATAAACTTGGGTTAGAAAACCTGCATATTTTTAACAATTCAGGTCGTTTCGCCGGGCAAAGTGTCTTTCACCTCCATTTCCACATCGTTCCCCGCTATCCAAATGATGGGAAGGAATTCCCCAGGCATTCTCACCCCGAAATTACAGACCGTTACGAAGAGATGCTCAAAGCGCTGAAATAAGACTATTGTTCCTAGGTGTTCTCACCGGTCTGACCATGTAAAATCAGTAGGGGCGAAGCAACCGAACAAAAATGCTTCGCCTTTCCCCATACGTTAATCAAAGGTTGCTTCGCCCCTACGACCATCGGGAAATCCCCAATCTCGCCAGCCTTGCGAAGCACCCCAGCGCCGCAGTCGCGTGTGGGCAGACCGAGCGAGAGATCTCGAACGCCTTGCATAGTCCCACAGGGATGCTGTGTAACCAGGAGGTCATGCAAGATCAACATTACGCATACGGTAGGGGCGAAGCAACCGAATAAAATGCTTTACCTTCCCTAATATGCTAATGAGGGGTTGCTTCGCCCCTACGACCATCGGGAAATCCCCAATCTCGCCAGCCTTGCGAAGC
>LUZV01000142.1 GCA_001603765.1 Anaerolineales bacterium Chloro_02
GCGTTGGCGATCTTAATCTTTTTTGAGATCACCATTGGCGAGCTTGCGAAAAAATCCGCTCCGGGTCCGTACCTTGAGCGGAACCTCGTGACCCTGTTTTTTGGGTTCTATTATGTGTTGGTGATGATGATGGTCAGCTACAACATGGTCAGGGCGCTCCGCCGCAGCGCGACGCGCACCAGTCAGCGGAGGCTGTTCTACCTGATGTCCGGCGCAGCGGCGCCCGCAATCCTGAGCATTTTGTTTTTGTTCCACGGCAACCTCACTCTCGCGGCTCATCCGGATTTCTATTGGCTGCTTTCGATTTTAGCCTCAGCTACAACGGGTTTTTTGCTGATTGTGATGTCGTACGTGGTTTCATTTTTTGGGCTCAACTGGACTGATCGCGCCGTCAAAGCTCGCCTTCTGCGTTGGATGCTGCGGGGACCGCTGGTGGCGGCGATTGTGCTTGGGATGACAACTATCGTGCGGCGGTTTGGGGAGTCGCGCGGCGTCCAAAACTTTTTCCTGGTTCCGGTGGTGATGGTGGGCGGGATCTTGGTGCTCGAGTATGCCATCACGCTGGCGTCCGGATATCTTGAAAAAGTCTTTTTTTGGGGTGATGACCGCGCTGATCTGGAGGTGATTCAATCGCTTCAGGATCGGATGCTGACGGGAAAAGACCTCGACCAATTCCTTGAAACAATCTCGGCTTCGATCTGCGAGCGGCTGCGCGTGAAAGCGGGTTTTATCGCGGTGCTTGATGGCGGCAAGATCGACCGTGTGATCCAGACGGGCGACAAAAAATATCTGACCACACTCAATGTGGACGATAGCATTCTGCAAGAATTGGGGCAAAACGGCTCGGATGCCAGCGGCTTTCAGGAGTCCGAAGGGCTTTACATTGCCCCGTTGGAACACATCAGTGGAGATGGAAACAAGGCGCTTTTGGGCGTGTGCGGTTTCCGCAAGTACGACTCAGAACTGGTTGAGGAAGAGGACTTGAAAGCGGTCAGGTTATTAATTGACCGCGCCAGCACCGCGCTGAGGGATCGCGCTTTGCAGCAGCAGGTTTTGCGGTCAATTTCCAGCTTGCAGCACGAAGTTGACTACATTCAGGATCTGCGAGCCAGCTCCAGCTACGACCAAAAACAGATTTACAGCGCCGCCAGCCCCAGCGCGTCAACTGAGATGGCAGAATGGGTGAAAGACGCTCTGACCCATTATTGGGGCGGTCCAAAACTGACCAATAACCCGCTGATGGACTTCAAAGTGGTGGAAACAGCCAGCGAAGAAAATGAAGGCAGCCGGGTGAACGCGCTGCGCGCGATTATTAAGGACGCCATCGAGAAAATCCGCCCGGAAGGTGAGCGGAAGTTTACGAGCGATTGGCTGCTTTATAACATTTTGGATCTAAAGTTCATGCAGGGCAAAAAGGTGAGGGAAGTCGCGCGCAAGTTATCTGTTTCTGAGGCGGATTTATATCGAAAGCAGAAAGTCGCGCTCGAAAGCGTGGCGCAGCTGATCGCTGAGATGGAGGTGGAAGAATCCAACTCCCCCGCGGAGCAAGGAAGTGGCAGCGAACCTCCGGACTCCACCCCGAGTTTGTGAATAAGACAATTGTGAACAAATTGATAACGGCTGGCTGCTTGTCATAAACGGCTGTTTCACGGGCGGAAAAACCTTCCCTGAACTTAAAAATTGGGTTGAGAAGGGTGGTCAACCTCACCAGGACTGCCGACTAACCTCGAAAAATGAGCTGATCTGGCACGATTGGTGCACAGAATCACCCCGAAATGTATCAACATATCATGCCGCATGAACGGAGATAACCTGTGAGCAAGACTGCAAGCAAGGGACGCACGAGCGACTCAGCGAAAACCAAACAAGCCGCCGCTGAAGACAATTTTAGGGCTGAAGCGGAAGAAAATGCCAAAAGAACGCGCCAAACCAGGCTGGCGTGGGATCTTGCAGGGTTGGTACTGTTGGTTTTAGGGGCGCTGCTCTGCCTGGCTGTGTTGGGAATCACCCACGGTCGCTTTGTGGACGCTGGCGCGGCGCTGCTGAAACGCTGGTTTGGCTTTGGGAGGTTTGTGATTGCGGTGGCGGTGTT
>LUZV01000143.1 GCA_001603765.1 Anaerolineales bacterium Chloro_02
CCGTTCCCTACGGGGTCATTCGGAACGGCGCAAGACCGTTCCCTACCTTGATTCGCATCAAAGATTGAGCCAGCGGCTGGCTTTTTCGGGGAGGTTGGCAATGCTGCCTTGAATCACGCTGCACTGCGGGAGGGATTCCATGAATAGTTTGCCGTAGGGCTTTGAGATTACGCGCTTATCGAGGATCACAACCACCCCGCGGTCAGTTTGGGTGCGGATCAAGCGCCCAAAGCCTTGCCTAAAACGCAGGATCGCCTCTGGCAGGTTGTATTCGTTAAAGGGGTCGTCGAAACTTTCAGAGCGGGCAGCAATAATGGGGTCGCTGGGCACGTCAAACGGAAGTTTGGCGATCACCAAAACGGAAAGCGCCTCGCCAGGCACGTCAACACCTTCCCAGAAAGCGCGCGTCCCGAGCAGGACTGCTCGTGGTGCGTCTTTAAATGTGTCGAGCAGCGAAGTTGCCGAAGCGCCTTCTCCCTGCTCAAAAACAGTAATATCGTGTTTTGCCAGCGGAGCCTGAATCGCCTTGGAAGTCTTTTGGAGCTGAGCGTAGGAAGTGAAAAGCACCAACATTCGCCCGCCGCTGGCAACAGCTAAGCGAATAACGGCGTCATCGACCGCGCGCTGATGACCAAAACCATCATTTGGCTCCACAATGTCGGTTGGAAGGTAGACCAGCGCGGCTTGTTCATAGTCAAACGGAGAGCCGACGGTCAGCTCGTCCGCGTCTTCCCCATTGAGCCTCTTACGGAGGTAATCAAACTCGCCGTGGGTTGTCAGCGTAGCTGAGGTCAGGATGACGCTTGCTTTTTCATGCCAGAGGTATTTTTCCATCAGCCCGCCGATGTGCAGTGGGGCAATCTGCAGTGTCAGACGGTGCTGAAGCGGGTCCAACTCGACCCAGTAGATCTGGTCTGGCTGCGGATCCATGGTCAGGCTTTCAATTTTCTCGCGGATTTCCACCAGGCTTTGTGAGATCATCGCCAGCGAGCCGAGAAGATCCTCGGCGTCTTCGGTTTCCATCGAATCGAGTCCTCGCAGGCTTTCGCGGATTTGCCTTATGGTCATTAAGAGGATATCCAGGTCTCTTGCTGCCTGTTCCCAGCTCATTTCTACGTCCAACCAGGCAGGCATCGTGCGAATCGCGCTGAGGATACGCGCCTGCTGCGGGTAAGTGCCCAGCGGTTTGCCTTCGCGCAATTCAGCCAGCAGGTTGTCCATCGCGCGGAAATATGCCGTCATTTCGGTATCAAAACGGAACGCGCGGTCAGTGGCTTCGGCGACCAACTTGTGAAGCTCCGCCAGGTCTGATGGTTTAATCAAAGCTCCGGCTGTGGAAAGCAGCCTGCCCATCAACCCCTGCTCGTGGCTGCCAAGGTCGCGCACCAGACGGGTCACATCCTGCGCCCGCAGGCGGTACGACATCGCGTCGGTTGTTGCAGACTCAATGTGGTGCGCTTCATCAACAATCAGGTAGTTGTAAGTCGGCAGGACGCGATTGTCCGCGGCAGCGTCTGCCAGGAGCAGCGCGTGGTTAACCACCAGGATATGAGCGCTTTCCGCCGCCATACGCGCCTTGTAAAACGGACAGCGTCCGCCGGTGCGTTTTAGGCACATCTCAAGTTTGCAGCCTTCATCTTCCGCTGAAATCCTGCTCCAAATAAGCCGCTCGGGGACTCCGTTCAGGTTCAGTTCACTGCGATCGCCGCTCTGACTACTCTGCAGCCAGACCAACACCTTGCCCATGACTCTTAGTTCATCCAGGTTTTCAGGTCTGCGGCGGCGCATGGCATTAAAACGGCGCGGACAAAGGTAATTTCCACGTCCCTTTAGCACAGCCGCCTCAACCTCCATTCCTGTCGCTTCAATTAAGTCCGGCAGGTCTTTTTGAATCAACTGATCCTGCAACGCGATCGTGTTGGTCGAGATGACCACTCTTTCTTTGTTTTTTACCGCCCAGGCAGCCGCTGGGATCAGGTATGCGAGGGATTTTCCTGTGCCAGTGCCGGCTTCCACCATCAGGTGCTGACCGCTGTTAAGGGCATTGCCAACAGATCGAAGCATTTCCACTTGTTGTGAGCGATGCTCAAACCCCTTGATGTGTTTCGAGAAAGCCCCGCCAGGCTCCAGCATCTCCGCCAGTTCATCAACATCAATTGGCTGAAGTTTTTCATCCGGCTGCAGCGGTTTAACTCGCGCGGGCTTGCCAAATTCATACAGCAAGCCTCCCTCCTGATCTAAAATCCGCCGGGGTTGGATCCCTCGATTGATCTGTTCCTGCAGCACCCACCGAAAGGGCAGCTCTGCCGCCCAGCCCAGACCCTGACTCTGTTTAACTAACTCCGCCGTCAGGTCAACAGGAAGCTCTCTGAGCAAATCGTAAAGTTTGTTGTAAACACTCATCGTCGCGCGCGCGTCATTGATGGCACGGTGAGCGCCGGTCAGAACAACACCAAGCTGATGGCAGAGAGAACCG
>LUZV01000144.1 GCA_001603765.1 Anaerolineales bacterium Chloro_02
AACGTCGAATTTTGTCAATAAAAAAACCAAAAAATTCTCTCAAGGAGGAGAAAATAATGCGTAAGTTATATGTTTTACTAGCAGTCCTTTTGGCAGCCACAATGGTTTTGTCTGCTTGCGGACCCGCGGTCCAGCCGACCAAGGCTCCTGACACCCAGGCACCAGCCACTGAAGCGCCAAAAACCGAAGAACCAGCCCCTGGGACCGAGGCCCCAGCGGTTGAGTTCAAGTCCAAGGATCCTTCGACCCTGACGATTGCCTATGCTGACCTGAGCGTCGACACCCTCGACCCGGCGCTGGCATACGACACAATGTCTGGCGAAATTCTGCAGAACGTCTATGAAACCCTGGTCTTCTATGATGGCGAGAGCTTGAGCAAATACGTGCCAAGATTAGCTGCCGAGATGCCTACTGTTTCTGAAGACGGCATGACTTATACCTTCAAAATCCGTGAAAACGTCAAGTTCCACAACGGCGACGTTTTGACCCCAACTGATGTCGCTTATACCTTCCAGCGCGGTCTTCTGCAGGGTGGCACATCTTCACCCCAACTGCTGCTTGCGGAGCCCTTCCTGGGCGTGGGTGTGGATGACATCTCTCTGCTTGTTGATCCCGAAGGCGGACTCTATGACGACAAGGCCGGCATCATTGCTGCTGACCCTGCTGTTGTCAAGGCTGCCTGCGAAACCGTTAAGGCTGCAATCGTGGCTGACGATGCCGCTGGTACCGTTACCATGACCCTCAAGCAACCCTGGGGTCCTTTTATCTCCACTATCGCTAACAACTGGGGCGCTATTGTTGATAAGAAATGGGTCGTTGAACACAATGGCTGGGATGGCTCTTGCGATACCTGGCAAAACTATTATGGTGTTTCTTCCGCGGATGATCCCATCAGCACCGTTGCCAATGGCACCGGTCCCTTCAAACTGGACAAATTTGTCAACCAGGATGAGATCGTTCTTGTTCGCAACGAAGAATACTGGCAGGAACCTGCCAAACTCGAGAAGGTCGTTTTCAAACAGGTCCCAGAGTGGGGCACCCGCTTTGCTATGATGCAAACTGGCGATGCTGACCTCGTGACCGTTCCAGCCGCGAACCGCTCTCAGATGGACGCGCTCGTGGGCGCGATGGCCAAGTACGATCCTGAAACTGGCTCCTATGGTGAACCAGTTGGTATTTGCGGTTATGACGGCTCCAAACTCGCAGCTGACAAATTTGTTCCCTGCGAAGCTGGCGCCTCTTCCGAGAACCCCTTCGTCCTGCGCATCGGACGCCCAGTCCTTTCGATGGACGTTCTGCTGCCCAACTGGAACATTGCAACCTCCGAAGAAAGCCCCAATCCCTACATCGGCTCGGGCAAACTGGACGGCAATGGTATTCCTGCTGACTTCTTCAGCGATATCCACGTCCGCAAGGCTCTGGCCTACTGCTTTGATTGGGAAACCTTCATCGATGACGTGTTCGCTGGCGAAGCTGTGAAGTCCTTCCAGCTCCCACTCCCCGGCATGGTTGGATATGACCCCAATATGCCCCAATACGAGTACGATCTTGCCAAGTGCGAAGAAGAATTCAAACTGGCTGATATCGACAAAGACGGCATTCCTGCTGGCGAAGAAACTGACGGCACTGATGTTTGGAACATGGGTTTCCGCGTCCAGATGGCATACAACCAGGGCAACAACACCCGCCAGACAATTGCTGAGATCCTCTCAAGCAATCTTGCCGCTGTGAACCCCAAGTTCAGCGTCGAAATCCTGGGCCTCCCCTGGGCGACCTATCTGCGCATCCAGCGCGCCAAGCAGCTTCCTCTGCTGACCGGCGGCTGGCTCGAAGATATCCATGATCCCTACAACTGGTTCCAGCCGTACACCTACGGTGTTTACGGCGGTCGCCAGAGTCTGCCCGCGGCGCTCAAGAGCGAATTCCAGGCTGACCTGGTGAAAGCTGTGACTGAACCTGACGAAGCTACTCGCGCTGAGCTGTACAAAGCGATCAGCATGAAGTACTACGAACAAGCAGTCGCTATTCCGTTGGAAACCACCACGACCCATGCGTTCACTCAGCGTTGGGTTCATGGTCAGATTTTGAACCCGATCTTCTCCGGTGGCGTTTATTACACCTGGTATAAGAATTAGGTTTAACTGATTACTTTGATTGGGAACGGGGGCTCGGGAACGAGCCCCCAACCCCAAGGTTTTGCGTTGTGGGATGGGGTTGAACGGCAGTTGCACTCCATCTTCCAACACAAAACTATTGTGGAAGAGGTTGATTTATGACGACATACATTATCCGACGCCTACTGCTGGTGCCTGTCCTCTTGGTTGGGGTGACAATACTCATTTTTGGGATGATGCAGATGCTTTCACCTGTGGAGCGCACCGCGCTTTATCTGAAAGACTTCCCCAAAAATGACAAGCAGATTGAGGGTTTGATTAAGCGTTACGGGTTTGACAAGCCAGTTTACGTCCAATACTGGAATTGGCTGATGGGCGTTAAAAACCCTGTAAGCGGTCAGCGCGAGGGCGGCATCCTGCATGGAGATTTCGGATATTCCCGTTCTTCTTCCATGCCAGTTGGAGAGTTGATTTCAAGGCGCTTTCCCAATACGCTCGACCTGACGCTCTGGGCGATGGTGCCCATGATTAGCGTGGGCATCTGGTTAGGCGTTCAGGCGGCGGTTCATCAAAACGGATGGATAGACCAAAGTTTGCGCGTCTTTAGTATTGTTGGCACGTCTTTCCCTACCTTTGTGTTTGGCTTGCTGGTGTTGATGGTTTTTTACGCGAAATTGCAGTGGCTGCCTCCGGGCAGGCTTAGCAGTTGGGCACAAGGGGTGGTTGATTCCACACAGTGGCGAACTTACATCAACATTCTGACGATCGACTCCCTGCTAAACCGGCGGTTTGATATTTTCTGGGATGCCCTGAAGCATATGATTCTGCCAATTGTGACACTTTCTTACATAAACTGGGCAGGTTTTTTGCGTGTAACCCGCAGCTCGATGCTCGAAACTTTACGCCAGGATTATGTGACAACCGCACGCGCAAAGGGGCTCTCGGAACGCGATGTCATCTTTGGTCACGCCCGACCTAACGCCCTGTTGCCCGTGATTACCATGGCAGGCTTTTCCATTGTGGGCTTGTTGGGCGGTGTGGTCATCACTGAATCGGTTTTCAATTACCCAGGTATTGGATCGGCAGCCGCTCGCGCCGCCACCAGCCTGGATATTGTCACCATGCTCGGCTTCGCGATCTTCAACGGTTTGATCCTCATCGTGGCTAATCTGGTTGTGGATATCGTCTACGCCTTCATCGATCCGCGCGTCCGCCTTTCATAAGGAGAATCCTAATGACTCATGCTGAACAAAATGAAAACATCCCTTCCGGAGACAATCGTCTGCTCGGTGAAGATGTAAAAATGCGCGAGATTGGGAAGCTGGAACGCTTCCTCGGACCCGACAACTATCGCATCCTTAAAGGGTTGGTGAAGACGCCAGCCTCACGGATTGGTTTTGTTTTGGTCACGTTCTTTGCCCTGATCGCGATATTCGCGCCCCTGATCATCGCGCCGGTTCCACCAAACGACGGATATAAGATTCCGCGTGACGGTTTTAAGAATGACCCTCAGCCACCAGGCAAGATTTGGAAGAAAAATACTCCGGAGATTCCGTTCTGGTACAAAAAGATTACGGGCAAAGACCAGTGGGTGCACCTGATGGGCACGTCTGAAGGTCAGTATGACATCTTCTACGGTGTGGTCTGGGGTACGCGCACAGCTTTTAAGACGGGGCTTGTCGTAACAGTCGCAACCTTCGTCATTGGCGTGGTTTATGGATCCATCTCAGCTTACTACGGTGGGATTGTGGATAACCTGATGATGCGCGTTTTGGATGTCCTCATGATTTTGCCAAGCACGCTGGCGGCACTTATTTTCGCTGCCGTCTTGACGCCGAAAATTGGGAAGAGCGTTTTACCGGTGATGATCGCGCTAATCGCTTTTGGTTGGATGGGATACGCGCGTATTATTCGCGGCGATATCTTGTCCATCAAGGAACGCGATTATATTATGGCCGCCAAGGTCAGCGGCGTTAAGAACGGTCGGATCTTGTTTAAACATATTATCCCTAACGCCATCTTCCCAACCTTAGTTTTGGCTTCGATGGGAATCGGCGATGTGGTGCTGTCGTTTGCCGCGCTTTCCTTCCTGGGAATTGGCACCGAAACCGGCTATGCCGACTGGGGTCAACTGCTCAGCTTCGCGCGCAACTGGATCAGCAGCCTTGGAACTTACTGGTATATCGTGGTGTTTCCAGGTCTGACGCTGGTATTTTATGTCTTGGGCTGGAACCTGATTGGCGATGCCATGCGGGACGTGCTCGACCCGCGCATGAGAGGTAAGGCTTAATCAATTGGTTAACGAATTGACCCCGGTGACAAAGCGCCGGGGTCTGTTTTTTAAGTCAAACGAATCAGAAAAACTTAACAACCAACAGGTGAAACCTCAGGTTGTTGCTTAAAAGACTTTGCGGCGCCTCAAACTTTGGCATTGAGGCGTTCATGCCAGAGCTGCAGCTGGCTGCGGGCGTCTGTATCAACCGAAACATAGCGGTCAATCAGGCTGCAAGGGAAATCTGGGCACTCGGCGCAGGTTTGGCGAACGCGACCGGAGGCGCATGCCCGCAGCGAGCAAGCCTGGCACATTTTACTCTCAAGCCGGTGCTGACTATGGCAGCCCTGGCAGGTCATGTCTGATGGAGCGTACCAGGCGCTTTCAGTAGAATACTCAGCCGCCAGCCAGATTTGATGCGCCCGGTCCTGCTTTTGAGTTGCCTGAAAGACCGGACACTCCGCGCAATTCATTCCGCAATAAGCCCAATCAGTCATAATGCTCCTCCCCGAGAGTGGCCCCGCAGTAAATATCAAAAGGCGCTTTGAGCATTTTCCGCAATGGTTTTTCGAACAGGGCGAAATACCGCTGCGTCGATTCGTGATAATGCTCCAGCGTGTCAAACTCCCAAAAGGAGAGATACCGCACCGCGCCTACCACTTTTTTGAGCGTCCGTGGAGGGCTTTGGATGCCGTCATCATAAGTGTAAAACCGTTTGAGGTAGCGGACTGCCTGGCAGCCATCGCACGCTTTCTGGACATTGGTCATCTCGACAGCCAATGCCTCAAAATCATCAACTTTGTCAGGCAGGACTTGGAAAATTTTAACTTCCGCGAATGGCATTGTGTTCCTCCAATTCTAAGCGGGTCAGAACGCTTACTTGGTTGCACTATTTGTGCCAAGGCGCGCTTAAATAATCCTCCTGGCGACTATTAGTGGGTTTGGGAAGGTTTAGAGAAACAAAATCATTGGCGGATGGTCGGCGTGCTGCTCGATGAACCCAAGGGAGTCATAGAGATGCCGCCCGTCCGGAGAGGCATCCAGACCAATATAATCCAACTTAAGCTCACGTGCATGAGCAATCAACCTCTGCATGACCGCGCGGGCGAGACCCTGGCGCTGGAATTCGGGCAGAGTGAGCACGTTGACGATCCGCCCATAACGTCCCGAGCGGGCGTTTGGATGGGACATGATTGTGAATACTTGCAAAAACCCAACTGAGGCGATTTGCTTGTCCGCCATCGCCAGCCAGGCAAAAATCTGTTTACCCAGCTCAGCGTGAAGGAACTCCTCAATTTGTTTTCTGGCGGCAGGTTCTTCTTCTTCCGGAACGGCGTGCCCCAATGTTCTTAAAAAGTCCAGGCGAGCCTGGATGAGCAGGGGAACATCGGCGATCTTAGCTTCATGAATCATGATTTGCATGGTCAGGGTTATATCATGCCATAACGGGATAAAGCTGTGTTTAGGATCAGGTTAATAAATTCAGTATGGCTAAAACCGTCCGCGTTGGCTTCAATAATGATATCTGAAAGCTTGGGCATCAACCCGGGGAGAGGATTAATTTCGAGAATGTAGGGCTTGAAATTGTCGTTTTTATCAAGTCTAAAGTCAATTCGGGCAAAATCGAGCGCTCCGGTCACACGGAAAACAGCCGCGGCGAGCCAATTGAGCTCGTCCACCATATCTTCGTCCAGAGGGGCAGGGCAGAGGTATTCGAGGTCGGCTGCCAGGGCGGTTTTGAGGTTGTTGCCATAAACCCCATCCGTCTCAAGGTAAGGGTCGAGGTTAACTTCCATTGGCGGCAAAAAGTGCAGCCCGGCGTGGATGCGGTGGGCGTTTTCGTCCAGCGGAATACGGCGCGCAACAGGACCGATCAGATTGCCAACCAAGCCAACAGTTACCTCGCGTCCTTCGATAAACCTTTCCACCAAAGCAGGCTGCTTGTAGCGGTTCAGAACGTAGCGTAGTTGGGTGCGGAGTTCGTCTTCGTTGTGAAGGATGGATTGGTAGCTGATGCCCATTCCAGTGCCTTCGCGGCTGGGTTTGATGAACAACGGGTACTGCATCCCTTCGTCGAGGGGTTCATTCTCACGCTCAAAAGATTGAAATTCGGGCGTTGGAAGATTGTGCCAGGCAAGGATGCGTTTGGTCATGGGTTTATCAAGCGATAGCGCGAGAGTGAGAATCTTGGAGCCGGTGTAGGGAATTTGCAGCTTTTCGAGAATGGCAGGAATCTGCGCTTCACGGGAATCACCAAAGTGACTCTCCGCAATGTTGAAACAGATATCCGGCTTATAGGCCCGGACGGTATCAATGATCGATTCGTCCGCTTCCAGGAACTCACATTCATGTCCGCCGGCGCGGATGGCGTCGCGCAGGGAAAGCACAGTGGATTCTGAATCGAGATCATCCCATTGATCTGCGCTCATTCCTTCAAAAACAGGCGCGTTAGCTTTGATATTTGCTAACACCGCAACGCGGAATTTCTTCATTTGTTAATTCTCCTGGAACTGAAATGGTCAACGAGCAGAATTATAGCCTTTTTCACAAGCAAGTAAAGAGTTAAGAGCAGGTTTTACATAATGATAACA
>LUZV01000145.1 GCA_001603765.1 Anaerolineales bacterium Chloro_02
GCTTGGGCAAGAGGTATGTTAGAGGGCTTTTGATGGTGAGGATGCTCAAAACGCCAGGCGCTTTGAAGCGCACTCGTTTCGCTGTCAACCGCGACGCCGCGCAGGGTGAGCCCCGCGTTTTGCGCCGCGAGCAGCCCCGCCATGGCAAACATCGGGTCCAGTTCGGTAATTTGGAGCAAAACAGGCACATCCGGGCGCGATAAGTTCTGGAGCTGCGTTAAAACCTTTTGCAGAGCGGTGGAATGCCAGGTCCAGTCGTAGCGCTGCTTCAGCAGGCTATTGCGCAGGATGCTGCTGCCTTCACGCCCCCAAAGCCAACTGCTCCACAATCCGCTAAGGTTCCACCATGCCTGATTGCGGCGCGGGAGTGAGGTGATGACCGCGCTAAGCGAGTTTGGGGCAATCGGAGGGTCAAGCTCGCGCAAGCGCCCCCTGAACAGACTGATGCCGCCGATCTGAGGTGGCAGCCCTGGCCACTCGCGCAGTGAAACAACCTGGTTGGCGCCGCTCCAAATCTTTTGGGATGCCAGCAGAGCTTTCCAGGGGTTCATTTCCTGGTAGAGCGGTGGACGCAGCAGTTGGCGGGGGCGATTCCGTCCGCCAGGGTGCGTCCAAAGCTGGTTGACCCGGTCCGCGGTGGTCAGGATGAGCGCTTTGAGCAGCACGCGCTGACGCTGGGTGAGGATTGGACTGTCGAGGCGGCTGAGCATCGCCTGGAGGGACGCCAGGCTGCGGTGAGGATAAAAGGCGATCACTTCCGCCATGAGCTCGCGCAGCGGATCCCCCGGGTTGGCGGTTAACTCAAGCAAGCGGGCTTTGAGGAGGCTTATTGACGGCAGTTGTGTTTGGCTGGCGAGCATTTCTGGCGTAAGCGGATACTCTGCCGATGCCCCACAGCGCGGGCAGGTGCCAAAGACGGCTTGAGGGTCAGGGGAATCTTCCGCCCAAACCAAATAATCCGCCTGCAGGATGGGTTTTTCATCGAGCTGCTGGCAGTCTGGGGCTGGGCATTCGAATTGATAATAGGCGTTGATTTGTTCTTCCAGCAGCAGCCCGTCGGCTGATTTGATCCCATTCAGGAGGTGAATCGCCTCACTCAGCTCTTCTGCGGTTGGCGCGGACGCCATTACCTCCAAAATATGCGCGGCAATGGGGTTGTTCGCGCTGACGAGCACGCGATAACCTGCACGCGCCAGCTCAAGGAGCACATAGGGATCCTGCCCAAAGGGGTCCAAAACCAGGCTGCCTGGCGGAACAAAGCGCCGCAGCCAGCCGGACATCGAATCCGGGTAAAAAGGAGGCAGAAAGCGGTCCAGCGGCAAGCCGGTCTGTGGCTGGTCAGCCTGAAGAGACCCATTGATGTAAGGGCAGTCCAGCTCAGACGCGGCAAGGCTGTTTGGCATGCTTTCCTCGTCAGGCAGACCGTGAAAGCAGGATTGCCACACCATACGGCGGCAAATCCAGCGCGGCATCGGTCATATGGCTGGAAATGGGCTCATTACCAGCGAAGATGAGGTCCCAGTGATTGACTGTTTCAACAGGGAGGTTATAGCTTTGGGCTCGATTTGAAAAATTGAGCACGATCAGCATCGTTTCCGAGTCCGTAAAGCGTTCATAAATCAATAGCGACTCTTCTTCAACCTGTATCATCCGCAAGTCACCCGCGTTGAGCGCTGGATGTGCCCTTCGGAGGGCGATCAGGCTTTTGTAAAAATGAAGCAGGGACGCGGGCGAGGATTCCTGGTTGGCGACGTTGCGCACTTTGTAATCGGGGTGGACAGGCAGCCAGGGTTCCACGCTGCTGAAATTGGCAAACGCTCGCGCGTCCCACTGCATTGGCGACCGACAGCCATCGCGACCCTTGTTGAAGGGCCAGTAGCGCTTGCCGACCGGATCCTGAATTTGTGAGCGCGAAAGGGAAATGTCGCGCATGCCGATCTCTTCGCCATAATAAAGGTAAGGCGTGCCGCGCACCGTCAGATGCATGGCAGCCAGGAGCTTCAATTTGGCGTCGCCACCCGTTTTGGCGTAGCGCGTGGAGGAGCGAGGCGTATCGTGGTTGTTCAGGAAATAATTTGGCCAAGCGTCTTCGCTGTGGAGGCTGTCCCAATATTGGATGGCTTTTCCGAAAGCTTTCGCGCTGAAGGGTGAATTCGCGTAGCCGTAATCGAAGCCGGCGTGCAGGCGGTCGTTTCCGATGTAAGTGCGGGCGTGAGCGGAATCTGCCATGAAGGTTTCGCCCACCACATAGCGGTCGGGGTAGGCATCCATGATTTTGCGAATATCCTGCAGCGCAGGGATCATTTCGGGCTGGGAGATGTCGTAGATGTGTCGGTAGCTGTCATATGGGCGGCGGTGCAACCCCGGCAATTTGGGATTGTCGCGCAGTTCAGCGTCCTTGTACCAGGCATTAAAAACATCCAGTCTGAAGCCATCCACGCCTTTATCCAGCCAATAGCGGAAGATGTCCAACATGGCAGAGCGCACATCAGGGTTCCGCCAGTTCAGATCAGGCTGACGCTTATTGAACATGTGAAAATAATATTGACCCAGGTCCTTGTCAAATTCCCAGCCATCGCCACCAAACATGGACTTCCAATTGTTCGGCTGACCGCCCGAAGGTGAAGGGTCGCGCCAGATGTACCAATCGTGATACGGATTGTCGCGCGATTTGCGCGATTCCTGAAACCAACGATGCTGGTCGGACGTATGGTTGAGCACCAGGTCCATGATGATGTGGATATCACGTTTGTGGGCTTCAGCCAGCAGGCGGTCGAAGTCCTGCAAATTGCCATATTTGGGGTCAATCGTGTGGTAATCAGAAACGTCGTAGCCAAAATCCGCGTCCGGGGATGGCATAATGGGTGAGAGCCAGATGCCGTCTATGCCCAGTTCGCGCAAATAGTCGAGATGCTGGATGATCCCCGCCAGGTCGCCAATGCCGTCGGCGTTGGTGTCCTGAAAAGAACGCGGGTAAATCTGATAAATAACCCCGTTTTTCCACCATAATTTTTTCTCTGTCATTTTTTCCTCCTCTGGTACGCGGCTGTGAGATTAGTTACGCTTGATTCACTTTTGCCTGCAGGTTTTGCAGGGCTTCCACAATCAGGTCGTGATCTTCCATGGCTGGCAAACCACTCACGGCAATCGCGCCAACTTTGCCGAAACCTTTAAGCAGCAGAGGCATCCCTCCGGGAGCGTTCGAGGCGAGATGCGGATCGAGACCGTATTTTGTGTCCAGCAGGGAGGCGTCGCCGCCTGTTTTTTCATACACCCACTGAGTAGAATGACCAAAGAAGTCGCAGGTATTGAGTTTGCGGGTAATCCAATTTTGTGTGTTTGGGCTGATGCCTTCCGCGGCAAAACAAAAAGCGCAAAGCCCGCCGAGGCGTATCTCCACCCCGATGGGGAGCTTCTCTTTGAGCGCTTTTTGGGCGATTGATGTGCCTAATTCCAACAGAATTTCGGGCGTGACGCGATCCAGTGTCAGGCTGGTTTCTAATGCTTCAATTTCTTGTAACATGGTGCTCCTTAGATAGCTTGATTGAGAATTAAACGCTGGTCATTTATTTGTTCGTACAGCAGCGTCAGTGTAGATTTTAGCGTTGTAATGAATTTTACATCGGGAATGAGAGGAAAAACGAAGCAGTGCACATCTTTAAGTTGAATCGGGAAGGTGCTGAAGACGATATCGATCCCTTCAAGCAGCGGCTGATTTAATTCTTTGGCTTGAATGGTTTTTTGGATGTGAACCTCTGCCAGGTGATTCTCCACCAGCGAAAGCGCGTATTTAATTTCACTGTAGGTCTGGTCGTAGATAAAAAGCGCCTGAAGTGGATCGCGGGAGCGTTCTAAGGCTGCCATCAGGTGCATGGCGATGAACGCGATCTCGTCATCCGGGATTTCCACCGGCACATACCGCTGCAAATCGGGGAGGATGCGCGAAGCAAGGTGATAGGCTTGGGGGAAATATTCCATCACTTCATGTTTCATCGGGTTGTGGCAGTCCCAGATGTATTGAGCGCGCCTGAAAAGCGCCTGGAAGTGGTGCGACAAACCGCGAATGAAGAGACCAGGCTCCTTGATTAAATAATAATCGGCGACGAGATTATAGAAGTTCCAGGCAGTTTCCTCCGCCATGGCTTTGATCGTCAGCTCGGATTCCTCGATGGTGCTGAATTTGGATGAGAGAAGCATCCCAGAAAGGTAATAGAGCTCAGTTTCATTCAAACGGATGCCAAAGTGCCATTCGATTTGAGACAGAAGCTCGTGTAATTGGGTGGACCAAACGGAATCTTTTAGTTTTCGCCTGGTCTCTGGCTGAAGAGTCACCCAGAGATCCTGCTTAATCCGATGAAATGAAACCAGGAAATGAAGCAGCAGGCGCTCAACTTCACTTGGAGCCAGGGCAAGCTTGCTTTTGACCATGATTTCAGAGAAGAGCGAGTTGAGCGCGGCACGGTCATTCGAATCCGGGCGTTTCATTTGTTCAACGTAAAGTTTGATCCGATCCGGAAAGGTTGCTCCAGCGTAATCATCTGTTTCCAGCAGCAAATTCACCAAAGCGAGGCGGCTGCGCTTCTCACCGGTGATCAGACTTAGCCCGCGATGGCTTATCTGGAGGTCAATCTGAAACTTTTGCAGCCAAAGCCTGGCAGATTGAATGTCCTTATAAATAGAAGAGCGGGCAATAAAGAGTTTATCGGTAAGAAAACTGATGCTGATTGGATTTTTGTTTAGCAAGAGATAATAAATAATGATGCTGACCCGTTCCTGGGCTTTGTAATAGCGTTTTTGTGAGCGTGTTCTGCCAAGATCGCCCGCGAGATTGGCGCGATTGACAGCATCCCCGGCGATCTCGCAGCCGGTGCCGCGAACCGCAATCAGTTCCAGATTATATGGAAGAATAAACTGGCGGATTTCGGGCACATAGTTGCGAATGGTTCGTTCGGTCAGATTCAGCTCGTCGGCTACTTGCTGATAGGTGAACGATCCTTCGAAGTGCAGCATTGACTCGAGAATTTCATAGGTTTTCGGTCGCATTATTTAAGGATAATCTTAACATGAAATGGCAATAATGTACAGAATTTCCGTTGCGTAACGGAAGTAAGTGGATGGGAAACCAGCTTAAAAACTGCTAAACTAGCGTCAATTATCATTAAAAAAGGAGTCTCCAATGAAATCAATGCGTGCAAAAATCCAATCATTCGCTGGCGCGATGATGGTACCGGTCATTCTGTTCGTTTTGGTCGGTTTTTATGTCGGTATTGGCGCAGGTCTGACCAACTACATTCTGCCCAAGATTCTTCCGGCGGAATCAGTCTTTACCAAATTCCTGACCGCGATCGTAAACATGTTCGTGCACATGGGTTTCTTGTTCATGAACAACCTGCCGATTTGGTTTGCCGTCGGTATCGCTTTTACGCTCGCAAAGAAAGAAAAAGGCTGGGCTGCGTTTGCCGGTCTGATTATGTTCTTCACTTATATTCGCGGCATTGGCTCATACGCCAGTGCCTGGGGCGTTGACGCCGACAGCATTCTGACCATGGCGCCCAATTTCCAGGCGCTCTGGGGTAAAGTCGCAGGCATCTTCACCCTCGACATGGGCATTTTCTCGGGTATCGTGGCTGGTGTGGTGGCTGCCTGGGTTCATAACAAATATATTGACACCCAGTTCAAAGCCTCCTTTGCCTTCTTCTCTGGCGCCCGGTTTGTGATCATCATGGTCACTGTGTTTTCTATCCCCCTGGCAATTGGCACCTACTACATCTGGCCCTTCATCGGGCGCGGTCTGCAGTGGATCACCGGCTTTATCGGTTCTTCCGGTCTGTTTGGTACATGGCTGTTTGGAACCCTCGATAAAGCTTTGCTCCCCTTTGGTATCCATCACCTGATCGCCTTCCCGATTGAGTACTCAGCTGTTGGCGGAACAATGACCATTGACGGTGTGGTCTATGAGGGTGTGCGCAACATCATCATGGGACAGGCAGCATCAGCCACCGCGACCGGGTACATTACCCGCAACTTTACCACTGGGCGTATTCTGTTTCAGTTGGCAGGTCTGCCGGGCGCGGCGTTTGCCATGTGGAAAACTGCCAAGCCGGAAAACCGCAAGAAAGTCGCTTCCATTGTGATCCCTGCCGTGCTGACGCTGATGCTGGTTGGAATTTCCGAACCGATCGAATATACCTTCCTTTTTGTTGCTCCCGCTCTCTACTGGTTGGTTTATGCTCCCCTCAGCGGTTTGATGTACGTTCTGGCGGAAGTGACCAAGGTCTCGATCAACGGACACGCGCTGTTCTTCATGATCCCCAACTTGTTCCAGCCTCAGAAAGTGCACGCAATGTCGCTACTTTATCTGCTGCCGCTGGCATTCGCCCTCTACTACTTTGCCTTCAAGTTCATGATCGAAAAATTCAATCTGCGCACTCCCGGACGCGGTGATGAGGACGAAGAAGTCGCCTTTATGACCAAGAAACAATACAACGAACTAGCGGACGGAAAAGCAGCATCCCCGGAAGACGCGCTTGAGGTAAGGATTATTGAAGCCTTAGGCGGCGCTAACAACATCGAGAGCGTCTCAGCCTGCGCGACCCGGCTGCGTGTGGAAGTGAAAGATCCCAGCCTGGTCGTAGATGATGCCATGTGGAAGCAGCATCTTGAGGCGATGGGCGTGGTTCGGGCGCAGAATGCCCTCCAAATTATCTACGGCGTGCGGGTTACCTCACTGCTGACAAAGGTCAAGGACATTCTGGGTCTGGATTAGTTAAATCATTATTGGAGGGCACGAAAGTGCCCTCCACGACATTGGGAGGTGAAAATGTTCTTCTTTAAGAAAAAAAGCAAAATTGTTGCTGTGGTGGATGGCAGTATCCACGAAATAGGATCGTACCCGGATGAAGCGATCAGTCAGAAGATGCTTGGCGACGGTTTCTATATTGAACCCACGGGCGATCTGATAGTCTCACCCATTGATGGTGATGTGGCGATGATGTTCCCAACCGCGCATGCTGTCGCGGTACAAAATGCGGACTATGAAATCCTGATCCACATTGGAGTGGAC
>LUZV01000146.1 GCA_001603765.1 Anaerolineales bacterium Chloro_02
TGGACGCGGCAGTAGACGTGAGTGGTGCATCTCGCGCCATTGAGACAGCGGTGTTGGCAACCAAAAAGTATGGGCAGGTGGCTCTGCTTGGGACCCCTCGCGCGGCTTGCACCATGGACGTAACCCCAATGCTCAACGCCATCCACATGCGTATGCTGCGGGTGACCGGGGCTTTTAATAGCCTTCAGCCGGTGTTTGAGAGCGAAGGGATGCGACTGAATGTGGCGCGGAATTTTGAGACGGTCTGCGGGATGATTCTGCGCCGCGAGTTGCCGATTTCCTGGCTTGTAAGCCATGTGATCGCACCTGAGGAAGTGGAAAGAGCGTATCACGGGTTGATGAATGAGCCCGGTTTATTCCGCTGTGTGGTGATTGACTGGGAAAGTTAGATTTCTTCGAATTGATGTGAAACCAAAAAACCGTCCGGGAACACCCCGGACGGTTTACTTTCCATTACAATTAGCGCATGATACTCTTTCATAATATTCCCCAATTGATTACGTTTGCTAGTGGCTCTCAGCGCGGACTGAGGCTTGGCGAACTCGGCATGGTTGAAAACGGCGCGATCGTCTGTGAAGGTGAGATCATCCTTGCGGTGGGCGAAACAGACGCACTGTTGAATCAATTTCCACAGGCTGACCGGATTGACCTGGCTGGCAGAGCCGTTGTGCCGGGGTTTGTGGACCCCCACACCCACCTGATTTGGGCTGGCAACCGCGCCAACGAGTTTGAGATGCGCCTGCAGGGCAAGACCTACATGGAAATTATGGCTGCCGGCGGAGGAATCCTGGCGACGCTGACGGCGACCAGAAAGGCGAGCCTTGACCAGCTGGTGGAGGAAGCACGCCGCAGGGCGGACGCGGCGTTTTCCTTCGGCACGACCACTATGGAAGCCAAAACAGGCTACGGGCTGGATATTGAAACCGAACTGCGCCAACTGGAAGCGATCCTGGAGCTGGACCGCGACGCGCTGATTGACCTTGTGCCCACTTATATGGGCGCGCACGCCATCCCGCCGGAGTTTAAGGGGGACAGCGCCGGCTACACACGTTTTTTGTGTGAAGAGGCGCTGCCAGCGACCAAAATCTGGTGGCAGCAGCATGCCGGCGAGCGCCAGTTGCCGTTTGTGGATGTATTTTGCGAAGCAGGCGTGTTCGAAATTGAGGAGACCCGAGAAATCCTGACCGCGGCGAAGGCATTGGGCTTTCCGCTTAAGCTGCATGCGGATGAGTTTGAAAATCTGGGCGGCGCGAGCCTCGCGGCTGAGCTTGGCGCGGTTTCTGCCGATCATTTGGTCAAAACTTCCGCGGAGGACATTCAGCGTTTAGCCGCAAGTGAGACGGTGGCGGTCTCGCTACCGGGCACACCGTTTGGCTTGGCGCAGAGCGAATATACCCCTGCCAGGCAAATCCTTGCGGCGGATGGCTACCTGGCGCTGGCGACTGACCTCAACCCGGGCACGACATGGAACGAATCGATGCAGTTCATCCAGGCGCTGGCTTGCCGCTACCTAAAGCTCACCCCAGCTCAGGCGCTGGCAGCTTCGACCATTAACTCTGCCAAAGCAATTTTGTTGGACCATAAGGTTGGCTCAATCGAAGCAGGGAAACAAGCGGACTTTTTGGCGCTCAACACGCCAGACTACCGCAACCTCAGCTACCGCTACGGAGGCAATCAGGTCGATTTGGTGGTCAAAAAAGGCGAGATCTACCCCTTCGCGTTTTAGGTGATAATGGATCCTGAATTGACTCGTCAACTGATCAACCTTGCTATCCTCGTTGCCGGCGCGCTGGCGATCGTGTGGGTTTTGCGGGATGTGTTTAAGCTGGCATGGCGGGTGGTGCGGACAGTTGTGTTTATTCTGATTGTGCTGGTAATCCTGGGGAACATCCTGGGAATTATCCAACTTCCGAGGTTTTGATGGAATTGAGTGTAGAACTGGCGCGCGCGCTTTATCCGAGTGGAGACCCTGTGCACGGATTTGACCACGTCCTGAGGGTTTATTTCCTCGCGCAGCATATTGGCAAGGAGGAGGGCGCGGATCTGGATATTGTGCGGGCGGCGGCGCTCTTGCACGACGCGAAAGGCGCGGATCCGCGCGGCGAGGCTAATGAACGCGAAGTGCATCATCTGCTCAGCGCGGAGTTTGCTGGCGATATCCTGTTGGGGTTGGGCTGGCAGGCAGAGAAGATCGCGGCGGTGCAGCACTGCATTCGCAGCCACCGCTACCGCGCGCAGGATGAGCCGCCTATGACGATTGAAGCGAAGTGCCTGTTTGATGCCGACAAGCTGGATGTGCTCGGGGCAATTGGCGCGGCGCGCACCACAGCCTATTCCGCTCAGGCTGACCAACCGTTTTATAGCGAACCCTCCCGACGCTTTTTAGAGACGGGCGAACATGAGCCGGGCGAAGCCCACAGCGCCTATCACGAGTACTTATTTAAATTGAGATTTGTTCACAAACGTTTGTTGACGGATACTGGCAAGGCAATCGCTAGCCAGCGCGACGCCTTTTTGAGACAATATTTTGAACAGCTGCAGGCAGAATGCCGCGGCGAGCGTTAAAACAGGAGAAGAATGACATGATTGGGGCAATAATTGGAGATGTGGTTGGGTCGGTATATGAGTTTGATAATTATCGGCACAAGGATTTTCCGCTCTTTCAGGAAAAATCAGATTTCACAGACGACAGCATCCTGACGTTTGCGACGGCAAAAGTGCTGTTGGATGGCGGAGATTATGCCCAGACCTATCAGAGTTTTGCCAGAAGGTATCCCAATCGGGGTTACGGCGGAAAGTTTAACCGGTGGATTATGCAGGATGTGCCTTCAACTTACAACAGCTTTGGTAACGGCTCCGCGATGCGCGTTTCGCCGATTGGCTTTGCGTTCGAGGATGCTGAAAGCACATTGGCGGAGGCTAAGCGCAGCGCGGAAGTAACTCACAGCCACCCGGAAGGGATTAAAGGAGCTCAGGCTGTAGCGTTAGCTATCTGGATGGCTAGAAAAGGCAGCGGAAAAGACGAGATTCGTCAAGTAATCGAAAGCCAATTTGACTATGATCTGAGCCGGAGCTGCGATTTGATCCGGAGGGTTAATCAGTTTGATGAAACTTGCCAGGGGTCAGTGCCTGAGTCAATCACGTGTTTTCTGGAATCGACGGATTTTGAGGACTGCATCCGATTAAGCATTTCGATTGGCGGCGATAGTGACACGATCGCCTGCATCGCAGGTGGAATCGCTCAGGCTTATTACGGCGAAATACCTGAATGGATCACAACCGAAACGCGCAAGCGTCTTCCGCAGGAGTTTTTGGATATTCTGGATCGGTTTGAGGAGCGTTATCTTCTCAGGTAAACCCAAATCCATTTGGTGATCAGGGAGTTTTGCGGGTCAGCGTCTTTCCGCGGATCTGTCTGGCAACTTCAAGTAACGGCGCCAGGAATGCAGCCACGAAACCACCAGAAAAACCGTTGTTATACAGGTTGAGCCCACCATGAAGGAAGACAACATTACTCACCACAGCCAGGTGTAAATAGCCGGCAAGCAACCCAACGAAAATGCCGTGCTCCCCGGAAAGCGGTGCCAGAGTGGTACTGAAAAGAATGGCGACCAAAGCTCTCGCAGCATGAATATCGCCGTGCAGCAATGCTGCGAGTGAGGCTCCCGCCATTACAGGCAGTGTATTGCGGGGATGCTTGCCCATGGCGGCAAAACCGCCAACCGACAAAACCGTTCCAATGATGGGACCGTTGACAGGCCCGCCAACAATTTTCAGGACAGCGAGGCTCATCAGACCCATCAAACCCATATTAAAAAGAGTGAGTCCCATGCCAAAAAGTGCCACGAAATCCGATGGAGACCTGCCACTATTGCTGAGAAGATTGGGATAATCGCGCAGATTTCCGCGGTTAACAATCAATCCAAACACCAGAAAACTCAGGAAGATTGCTAAGGCAAGCAGGAAGAGGGCAAGACCGTGCTCAGTGTCGAAAACGCTCACAGTCTCAACTTGGAACTTCAGCATTCGCAGGACGGCAACAGCAATCAACCCGATAATCCCAGCAGTAAAGCCGATGTTGTAGAGGTTGTAGCCCTTGTGGAATTGCGAAAAAGAGCTGGAAAGAGGCGGAAAAACCAAACCGACGAGCACACCTCCAAAAATCCCCAATGGTATGCCAATTGGCGGAATGAGCCCCAACCCAAAGGCGATTTGGTTGACCAGCGGACCAATGGCGGAACCCATAAACGCCTGAAGAAACAAGCTGTTAAATGGGACTTTTAGTAAACGCGCGTACAAGAAAACCCCAAGAACAATCGGGATCATGTTAAATAAGCTGGTGCCAAAAAAGGCAAAACCAGCAGTCATCAATAGAATGGATAAATGGGGTCCGGAGATGGTAGTTTTTGTGACCCAGAAAAGCGCCAATTCGAACAACATGACCAGGGCGATATTCACCAGGGTCGCCCCAAGTCCCCCGACCGCGACGAAATCCGTAAAAAGCTGGCAGAGTCCAAAATTTATCCGGCTGAGGCCCGCGAGAATTTCAGCCGGAGAGCTGACTATAAAAGCGAGAACAATCAGACAAATAGCGAGAGCTAGAAGAAATCGCATCACAGTGCGATCTAGATGCTTATTTTGGACGCGAGTCAAGCCAACACCTCAACCGGGATCGCGGGCTACTTCGTCGCGCAGGCAATGCAAGGGTCAAAAGCTCGTACCACCCGCCCAACAGCACGTTCCAGCTCGGAGCTGATTCCATCCTGGCTAACATAGCGCTTAGCCACAACGGTCAACGCGCGCCGGATGGCAAGCATGTTGTGAACAGTCGGGATAACGAAATCCGCGCTCTTGATAAGTCCATCCTCTACTTCGTAATGGTGGATCAGCGGACCTCTGGGGGCTTCGACCAAGCCGTAACCTACGCCGTCCTTTGGGCTGTAGCCCACTTCCGTCTCGCCGTGTTCAAGGTCGCACTCGAGCATTTGGCGAGCTTTTTCGAGCGCATAGACCAGCTCGATCCCGCGGCAGATATCAAAAAACATGATGGCATGTGCGGGCTTGCCAAAGGTTTGCACAAAACGTTTTCGGTAGGCATCTGCGATTGGAGTTCCGAGGGATTCCGATAAATTGATGCGCGCGAGGCTGTTGGCGCGCACGACACTGCCCATATAACTGCTGATGCCGGCGTAGGAATATTCACTTTCGGATATCTGCAGATAGTTGGCGAAATCGTGCGGATCAAAGCTGGGCGCTTCCGTGCCGTCTGGCAGCATAACGCGCAGGCGCTGGCTGTTCAGGCGATAGTCGTTCGCGCCAGTCGACGCCAGATAATGGGCGGGCTCGTCGTCGCCCCATGAACCGATCCGATCTCCCATTTCCATCGACATGTCCCAATAGATATCCACCATTTCAACCGCAACCGGCAGGAGTTCTTCGATCGTGTGGATCATCTTATCGGCTTTTTCTCTGGGGATGCCGCTGGTGACCCCGCCGATGACGGTTTTGATCGGGTGGATAAACTGTCCGCCTGCCAAAGAAATGAGATCTGTACCGATTTTACGGATCCTTAATGCCATCTGAGCCAGCGAAAACTCGCGAGCTCGGGCAGATTCGGTCTGCGAGAGCTCAAACAGAGAGCTGGCGTTGGTGCGGTCGGGCATGGTGAAGATAAAAAGCGAGGTAGCCTGGTTTTGAATCAACTGACCAAGAAGCAGAACCTCGCGGATTTCCTGCGCTAAAGGTGGGGGCGTGACGCCAAATGTATCTTCGAGCGCCTTGACGGAGGCAACCTGGTGGGCTGTGGAACAGACGCCGCAGATGCGCGGAACGATGACCGTGATCTGTTCGGCTGGAACACCGCGGACGTAATGGCTGAAACCACGCATTTCCATCGCCTGAAAGTCGGCTCTAAAAACTTCATTGTCATGAATATCGATCACGACCCGAGCGTGACCTTCAATGCGGCTGAGAGGGTAGGTGATCGTTGTCATCAGAGCATCTTCTCTTTCGTTCTTGTTGGGAGTTCAGTATCCTGCGTATAGTCGGTAAACTGGTCGAGGAATAGCGACAGCCACGGGGATTCCAAAGCGGCGTTGATCTCTTCTTCGGGGATATCAGTCATGCGGGTAAACACGCGCCGCAGATTGTCAATAACAAATTTTGGCTCCTTGTTCAGGTAGGGGTTGGCAGGGCCGCGGCACCCCACGCAGGCATGCCCGGGGCGGGTGCAGAGCGCGCCGCAACCGCCGCGCGTGGATGTGCCAACGCACACATACCCCTGGTTAATCAGGCAGATATCCGGCAAAACTACGCCGCTGCGAGTGCCAGTGATGGCGGTTGGACGCATATCGTTAAGCTTTTGTCGCCCGCATTCCTGGCAGACAATCGCGGGGATCTTTGCCCCTTCAGGGTCCTTTAATGCCGTCATGAAAAGCTCTGGAGTGGGCGGGCAACCCGGCAGATAGAGGTCAACATCCACAAAGCGGTCAATCGGGTAAGCGTGCGGGAGCATATCCGGCATGCGCAGCCGATGTGAGGCTTGGCGGAACGCCTCACTGGCAATGTGGTCATCTTTAAACTGAGCCACACCGCCCGAGAGCGCGCAGGTGCCAACCGCGATCAGCTTCTTAGCGCGCGAGCGCCCCTTTCGAAGATTGTGAATATCCTCATCCGTGCGAACGCCGCCAGTTACCAGCAGCACTTCCACATCATCAGGGATTTTGTTGGAAGTGACTACAAGCGGCATGTAGACCAGCTGAAAATTGCTGATCCATTCTTCTGAGTTCAAAAGTGAAACCTCACAGCCAGAACAGCCTGAGAGTTGAAGCACAGCAAATTTGGGAAGATCATTTGATGGTTCCATAGACTCATTTCCACAAGAAAAGATGGGTTGCCCACAATTATAACCAGTTATTCCCCAACCTGGGCACAGGTTATCCACCACTTTTCCACAGTTAATAGGGGGCAAAGTGACAAGGATGGGGAAATGGCGGAATGAAGTAAAATTGGGCGGTGAGGTGAAAATGGAACCGACTTTAGATCAGGTACTGAATTGGGTTGAAGAAGCTGGCAATATCGCTCAGCGATTGCGGCAGAATGATCTGCTGGTAAGGCACAAAAGCAAGGCAGACCTCGTTACTGAGGCAGATACAACCATTGAAGCCTTCCTGATAGAGAAAATCCAAACGAACTTCCCAGGGCACCGTGTTAACGCGGAGGAAAGCGGGCAGCACGATGGCGACAGCGGGCATGAATGGTTCATTGACCCCATCGACGGCACACTAAACTACGCGCACGGCTTGCCGCAGTATGCAATCTCAGTCGCTTACGCTTGCGGCGGTGAGTTGAAGTTGGGCGTGATCTCCAACCCCCCGATGAGAGAAGTTTTCTATGCTGAAGCCGGCAAGGGAGCCTGGCTGAACGGAGAGCCAATTAGAGTGTCTCAAACGCGTGAGTTGATCGATTCGATGCTGATCACCGGTTTCAGATTTCACCTGCTCGATACCCCTCGCTCAAACATCAACAATTTCATCCGCCTCTCGCATGAAGTTCAGGCAGTGCGGCGATTGGGTTCTGCCGCGTTGGATATGGCATACGTGGCTTGCGGGAGAGTGGAGGGATTCTGGGAGATCGCGCTCCACCCTTGGGACGTGGCTGCGGGAACCCTGCTGATTCAGGAAGCGGGTGGAATTGTGGACACGCTTTATGGCGAAGGAGAGCTGCTTAGAGGCAGTGTGGACATCCTGGCTGCCAACGGTGAGGTGTTCTCAAAAATGCAAACCATCTTGCTTGATGAGCGGGCGAAATCTTCGCTGTAGGTCAGAATTTGTCACTTTTACGCTCGCTTGCGATTGTTTGGTTACCCGGAAATCGGTAATAACGGATATAATCCTCTTATCATAATTTAAGGCGGTTCTTGTGGAATTTATTCGGGAAGTTCTCGCAAACCCACCCTTATTGATAACGGTGGTATTGACGTTAGGGGTTATCTTGGTGAATGGCTGGACGGATGCTCCAAACGCCATTGCCACGTGCGTTTCGACCAGGGCGATGAAGCCCAAAGATGCCATCATTATGGCAGCCATTTTTAATTTCCTTGGTGTTTTTCTGATGACCCTCATCAATAAGAGTGTCGCCATGACGATCAGTAACATGGTCGATTTTGGGACTGACATAAAAGCCAGCTCGATTGCCTTGAGCGGCGCGCTTGCTTCAATCGTTATCTGGGCAACCGCGGCTTGGTATTTTGGCATTCCGACTTCGGAAAGCCACGCGCTGATTGCTGGGCTTACTGGCGCGGCGGTGGCATATTCCAACAGTTTTAGGGGAGTCAACGGTGCGGAATGGATGAAAGTGGTGTTTGGTTTAATCCTTTCAACTTTTGGCGGCTTCTTTTTGGGTTGGGGAATTGTTAAATTGATTGAGGCGATTTTTAAGAACCATGACCGCCGTAAAACGAATAGTTTTTTTAGACACGCCCAGATAGGCGGCGCGGCATCGATGGCGTTTATGCATGGAGCGCAGGATGGGCAAAAGTTTATTGGCGTTTTCCTGATTGGCATGGCGCTGGCCAAAGGTCAGGCGGTGCCGGAGACTTTTGATATTCCGCTCTGGCTGATGTTGATGTGTTCCGTTGTGATGGCGCTTGGCACGTCCATTGGAGGATATCGCATTATAAAAGCTGTTGGAATGGACATGGTCAAGCTCGAAACTTATCAGGGTTTTAGCGCGGATATCGCGGCAGCGCTCTCTCTGCTGGCTGCATCTCTGATTAAAGGGCTTCCGGTGTCAACCACTCATACAAAAACCACCGCCATCATGGGGGTTGGCGCGGCTAAGCGCATGCGTTCAGTGAACTGGGGCGTCGTGGGGGAGATGGTGCTTGCCTGGGTGCTGACATTCCCCGGATGCGGTTTGTTGGGGTATCTTGTTACACGTTTGTTAATCCACCTATTTGTTTAAGGAATCAAAATGGCAAAAAAAGATAATAATTACTTCCACATGTTTAGCGATATTGCGAATGATGCCATCACAGCCGCGCATCAGCTTGAATCAACGGTAAAAAATTACCACCCCGATAAGATTGAGAAGCAAAACAAGGCTATGCATGAGATCGAACATGCTGCCGACCAGAAAAAGCACAATTTAATGAAGCTTCTAATCTCAGAGTTCATTACACCGATCGAACGTGAAGATATAGCCACGATCGCCTACATGCTTGACGATATCCTCGATAGCATCGAGGAAGTTTATCAAATGTTCTTTATGTATAACGTCAAAAAAATGCGGGATGAAGCCGCGGAATTTTCGGATCTGATTGTGCGGAGCACCGTGGCGCTAAAATCCTGCTTTGATGAATTCGAAAACTTCCGTAAATCGGATCTGATTGGTAAAAAGATTGTTGAAGTTAATGTGATTGAGGAACTTGCTGATACACTTTACTTCAAGACCATGCGCGAACTCTACACGAAAGAAAAAGACCCGATGGAAGTGATCGTTTGGGCGCGGATCTTTGACCATTTCGAGAAAGTCTGCGACCAATGCGAAAATGTAGCAGACATCATCAGCACGGTCATCATGAAGAACTCATAGCCTCCAGCTAAACGCGAGATTAGCAACAAGGGTGGGAGCAGGTGCGGATTAGTCCGGACTTGCTCCCACTTTCTTGTCATTTTGATTGTGTATACATTGAAGGTGATGGTGAGGTAACCTCTAGTATTGCCAGAAATCACCTTTTGACCATCATAAAGTTACAAAAAGCGCGCTGCTCCATTGATGAAGCTTACGATGACGCGCCCTGATAAGCTATGCTTTTGATATTGTTACAAAAATAACCGGGCGGCGTTTTGTTTCCTCGTTTAAGAAAGAGGTCGCAACGCTATGGATTTCTTTCTGTAAGTTGTTTGCGGGGTATTGCGTCAGCTTCACCACGCGTTTGCGCAGCTCTGCGAACATCTCCTGAGATTCATCCTGGGCAATAAAACCGCGGCTGATGATCTCAAGATCTTTAAATGAGCCTTTTTCCTTGTCCAGCTCGAGATTGAGAAGCACAACGCCGTCCTGACTCAGCAATTCGCGGTCGCGCATGGTCGAACGATCCACATCGCCCACTCCGCTGCCATCCACGAAGACATACCCGCCAGGGATGCGATCACCCAGAGACATCTCGCCGTGATTAAACTCAATCACCCGCCCATTTTCAACCAGTGCGATCTGTTCATCTTCCATGCCGACCTCAAGCGCCAGGCGTTTATGCTGCTTAAGCATGCGCAGTTCGCCGTGAATGGGAATGAGGTAGCGGGGTTTAACAAGGTGCAAAAGCAGTTTGATTTCTTCCTGGCTGGCATGCCCCGAGACGTGCACAGGCATGATAGCCTCATAGACCACCTCAGCGCCCTGTTCCATCAGACGATTAATCGCACGGTAGACCGGCTCTTCGTTGCCAGGAATGGGATGAGAAGACAGAACAATTGTATCGCCTTCTTTGACGCTAAACCTCTTGTTGGTGCCGTTAGCCAAACGCCCCAGGATGGACGTCGGCTCACCCTGGGAGCCTGTTACCAACAAGACCACGTTGTTATCGGGCATGGAAAGCGCCTGATCCGTTGAGACAACCTGGCTCTCATCGTAGGTCAGGTAGCCCAATTCTTTGGCGATGCGGGCGTTCTCGGTCATGCTGAGCCCCACAAAACTGACCTTGCGGTCGTGCCGTTTGGCGGTCTCGAGCACTTGCTGCATACGCGAGATCAAAGACGCGAAAGTCGCGATGATGATGCGCCCCTTGGCCTGATAAAAAACTTTCTCGAACGCCGCGTCGATCACCCGTTCCGACGCGGTCCAGCCAGGGCGCTCGGCATTGGTGGAATCAGAAAGCAGCGCCAGCACGCCTTTTCGCGCGAACTCAGCCAGCTTGGCATAATCAGTTGGACGTCCGTCAATGGGCGTATGGTCAAACTTATAATCGCCAGTATGGACGATCAGACCGGCAGGGGTGTCGATGCCGAGACCAACACCGTCGGGGATGGAATGACAGACGTGAAAAAAGTCGACCTTGAAGGGGCCGATTTGAACCGACTCGCCAGCCTGGATGTCAATTAATTTGGGTTCCACACCTAAACCGCGGCGATTAAGCTTGTTTTTGATTAAGCCGTTGGTAAGCGGTGTGGCATAGACTGGGGCATCCACATATTCCAGAAGGTGCCCGATGGCGCCAGTATGATCTTCGTGACCGTGGGTAATGACAATCCCCTTCACCTTGTCGACGCGCTGTTTAACATACTCAAAATCTGGGATGATATAGTCGATGCCGATCATATCGTTATCCGGGAACATCATGCCCGCGTCAACGATTAGAATTTGCTCATTATATTCATAGACTGTCATATTTTTGCCCACCTCGCCCAGACCTCCGAGCGGGATGATGCGCAATGTTTTTTTACTCATATCTTTACCTTACATAATAAACCGGCATTTGCCGGGGATTTTCTCGTTTATTTTCTTCGATTTTACACTGAATCCCGCAGAAAACTTCCCCTTGTGGAAGAATTACCACCCACTGGCGTAACTCTTACAATCTGTATATATTCCTCTAACAAGACTCCAACACAGGATTTGTAAATTATAAGCATCAAAGAGATTCAAATTGGAGGCAAAAATGGCTTACATGATTAGACGAACTCCCTATTGGAGAAACCAGTATAACTTAGAACGCGCGATGAATCGCTTCTTTGACCTGGATTCTGAGCAACTTCCTTCAGGCTTTCCGCTGGATGTAATTGAGAACGATCAGGAATATGTTGTCAAAGCGAACGTGGCGGGTTTTGACCCCGAGAAAATCGAAATCACCTACGATGACAATACCTTGTCTATCAAAGGCGAGATTACGGAAGAGAATGTTGAATCGGTTGAGGGTAAATATCATATCCGTGAACGCGGCTTCGGCAGCTTCTATCGCAGCATCTCAATGCCGGGTGTGATTGACGCAGATAAGATTACGGCTAACACTGAAAACGGCGTTTTGGTTGTGCATCTGCCCAAGAAACCAGAAACCCAGCCGAAGAAGATCGCGGTCACTACTCAGCAGGCAAAAACTGTCGTTGAACACAAAGAATAAACATAGAGAATAACGGACTCTCGAAAATGACTCTCCATTGGGGAGTCATTTTTGTTATCCCGCGCGGGAGTGATGAAAGGTTCAAATCTTTGCTTGTGGGGCAAATTACACACTATAATTAACCGACCAGACATGTAAGGAGAAACCCAATGGACTATAAAAAATATCGTGTGCCGACAAAAGGCAAGATCAATCTGAAGGATTACGACCCTGATGACTCGAGCGAATTCGACGGCAAGAAAAAAGACGGTCAGGATACGCTGCTAAAGCTTAACCAGGAAATTGAAGCCTTACAAGAGCAAATGTTTGCTGAAGGCAAGCGGCGCCTGATTGTGTTGGTGCAGGCGATGGATACGGCCGGCAAGGACGGCGTAATCCGCTACGTTTTTGAGGGCGTGAACCCATCCGGCGTGCGGGTTGCCGCGTTTAAAGCCCCCTCAGCGATCGAGCTATCTCATGATTACCTCTGGCGTGTTCACGCTCAAACCCCCGGCAAAGGTGAAATTGTTATTTTCAACCGCTCGCATTACGAGGATGTTTTGGTGGTGCGCGTTCACAACCTGGTACCTCAGGAAGTATGGTCGCGCCGGTATGAACATATCAACAACTTCGAAAAGATGCTGGTCGATGAAGGCACGACGATCCTCAAATTTTTCCTGTATATTGACCCAAAAGAGCAAGCCAAACGATTTTTAGCGCGTGTGGAAGACCCGACTAAGCAGTGGAAGTTCAACCCGGGCGATCTTGAAGAACGAAAATATTGGGTGGAATATATGCAGGCGTACGAGGATGTGCTGAATAAAACCAGCACAGATTACGCGCCCTGGTATGTCATCCCAAGCAATAAAAAATGGTATCGTAACTTATTGATCGCAAATATTCTGCGAGACACACTCAAGGGTTTCAACATGGGCTATCCTGAGCCGCCAGCTGACCTTGAGGTCTACCACAAAAAGCTGCTCGAAATGACTCTCTCGGATGAGGTGTAGTGGAGGCTGGAGCGGCACAAAGCGTCCCTGACGCGGTTATCGTGGGTCGGCTACAGCGCGAATACATTCTGCCGGCGGCGGCGCCCGCGCGTGTGGACGGTCTGGGCGGTAATTTGGCATACGCGGCTGCGGCATTTGCCTCCTGGGGCGGTCGGGCTGGCTTGGTTGCACGCGTAAACAATGGTTTTCCGCTTGAGCGGCTAAAACGCCTGGAAGACCTTGGGTTCAGGCTTGACGGCATCCGCCAGGTTTCCGAACCGCTGGACCTGCGCTTCTTCGCGGCATATGGCGAAGGAAACCGAGCCAGTTTTGAAAACCCGATCACCCATTTCGCGGAACGCCAGCTGCCTTTTCCGCCGGAATTATTAGGCTACCAGCCTCAACGCCAGTATTGCAGCAAAACCGACTACCAAAACGACTCCTTCCGCGTCACAGATATGCCCCGCCCGTTCCTGGAGGCGCATGTGGCGCATATTTGCCCGATTGACTACATCTCTCATAAAACCCTGCCCTCTGTGCTCAAAGCCGGAATGGCGCACTCGCTGACGATGCGCGCGTGTTCCTGCTATATGGACCCGATTTTTTGGGAGGAGATGCGAGCGCTAATCTCTGACCTGACCGCGTTTATGATGACTGACAGGCAAGCTCTTAAACTGTTTCAGGGGCGCAGCGTGGACTTATGGGAAATCGCGGAGCATCTGGCAGGTTATGGCCCTGAAGCGATTTTGATTCAGGCGGAGGATGGTTCCACCCGGTTTTTTGATCGGTCTAACCATAAACGCTGGATCGTTCCGGCTTATCAGGCGCGTGTGAGCGACCCAACCGGCATGTTAGACGCCTTCGATGGCGGCTTTCTTGCTGGGTTAAACCAAACGCGAGATCCGTTTGAGGCAGCGCTTCGCGGACAGATCAGCGCGGCCATGGCTGGCGAGGGAAGTGGTCCGTACTTCTTGCTGGACGCGATGCCGGGGCTGAAGGAGATGCGCTTGCAAGTGCTGCGCCAGCAGATTATCGCGGTTTAGCAGGCGTTGGGACGGCATTGGAAATTAATCTGATCTCATAGAGAAGCGGCCAGTTCTTTCCGGTCACATAAAGCTTATCTGTTTGATCGTCGTAGGCGATGCCATTAAGCACCTCGCCTTGCACCTTGAGGTTTTGCTCCGGGCGCAACCCGCTAAGGTCGATTAGGCTCACCACGCTGCCGTCTTCTGGGTTGATTACGGCGACTGTGTCGGTCAGATAGATATTGGCGAAAACCATCCCCTTTATATATTCCAATTCATTCAGGTGTTCCACCGGCTGCTGTTGGTACGTGACCTTCACCTGGCGTACAACCTGGAAGGTGGTTGGATCGAGCCAGAAAAGTGTGTTTGAGCCGTCAGAGAGGAGCAGAGCCGAGCCGTCTGTGGTCAGTCCCCAACCTTGCGTCTGATAGTGGAAGGTTTCGAGCGCTTCAAGGTTTTGCGCGTTGTAGACAAAGCCTGTGTTTTCCTGCCAGGTGAGCTGATAGAGCTTCCCGTCCAGGAGGGTCAACCCTTCGGCAAAGTAACTGGCATCGAGGTTGGATTCCGCCAATACTTTGCCAGTTTCAGGCTCAACTTTTCGCAGGGAAGACTGCTCATAAAGACCGCAGCTCTCGTAGAAAACACCGTTTTTTATAAGCAGTCCTTGCGTGTAGCAGGAAGGATCGTGAGGATAAGTATTCACGATTTCATAGCCGAGGAGCGGCGCGAGAGGCTCGGGCACAGCGGGAGGCGTAACCGATCGGGTCAGTTTGGGGCGCAGCGAATAAAACGCGACACCGCCCAGGACGATCACAATCAGGATTGTTAGCAGTGATTTGAATTTACTGTCGATTCGGTTCGTCATCGTATTTATTTTAGTCCAGTTCAACGGAGAACGATAAAATGTGTCTGCAAGCGCCACGGGCAGCCGCGTAGCGGTGATAGAATCAGACAAAACAATCGTAGGAGTTGCCATGTTTGATTTATTGGAACGGTTTTTACGCTATGTCAGGATTGACACCCAGTCGGCAGCCGATGCCGAGACCTACCCAAGCACTGCCAAGCAGCTTGATCTCGCCAGGCTTTTGGTGGAGGAGCTGACAGAAATTGGCATGAAAAACGTCAAATTGGACGAGTGGGGCTATGTGACCGCGGCGCTGCCAGCAAATATTGAGACCAGCGCGCCGGTGATTGGCTTTTTGGCTCATATGGATACCAGTCCGGCGGCATCGGGGGAAAATGTTAAGCCGAGAGTGATTGATAACTATGATGGGCAGGACATTCTGCTGAACGCTGAAAAAAATATTGTCCTCTCCCCGCGGGATTTCCCCAGCCTCCTGGCTCAACGGGGTAACCGTCTGGTGGTGACGGATGGAACCACCCTTTTGGGCGCGGATGATAAGGCGGGCATCGCCGCGATCGTTAGCGCGATGGCTTACCTGATCGCTCACCCCGAAGTGCCGCACGGCGAACTAAGGGTCGGATTTACCCCCGATGAGGAGGTTGGCGAAGGGGTGAAACACTTTGATGTTCCGGCGTTTGGCGCGGAGTTCGCCTATACCGTGGACGGTGGTAAGGCTGGCGAGTTCTCCTATGAGACCTTCAATGCGGCAGCGGCAAAGATCGTGATAAACGGTCGCAGCGTCCACCCAGGCAGCGCAAAAGGAAGGCTGAAGAGCGCTGTGCAGGTGGCAATTGATTTTCATAATCTCCTGCCGGTTTTTGACCGCGCGGAACACACCCAGGGGCGTGAAGGCTTTATCCATCTGATTGATATGGCGGGCGAAGCGGAAAGCGCCCACATGAATTACATCATCCGCGACCACGATGAAGCGGCATTTGCCAGGCGCAAGCAGGAAGTTAGCCAGGCGGCTGATTTTATCAATCAGCGCTATGGGGAAGGCACGCTGGAGCTGACACTCCACGATCAGTATTACAACATGCGCAGAATGATAGAAACCCGCCCCGAGATCATTGAGATCGCGCGCAAAGCGTACCGCGCGGTGGGGTATGAACCGGTGGAGGAGGCTGTCCGCGGCGGCACAGACGGCAGCCGGCTTTCATTCATGGGGCTGCCCACTCCGAATATCTTTACCGGCGGTTACAACGGGCACGGTCGCTTTGAATATCTCTCGGTTGAAGAGCTTGAAAAGGCAACTGAAGTGGTGGTGCTCATTAGCAGACTGTCAGTTGGGTAGTTGCAGAATAGAAGAAAGACCGGCTTGTCCCGGTCTTTCTGTCTAATTCATCGCTAAGATTTAACAGCAGCTGTCGCCGCAGTCATCACCGCAGCCAGACGAACATCCGGCGCAACCGCCATATTGCAGATGACCAGCGGCTTTTTCCTGTTCGGTTGCCGGGCGAACTGACAGCACCGTAACTTTGAAAACTAGATCTTTGCCAGCCATCGGGTGGTTAAGGTCGAGCTCAACGGTTTCATCTGTTAGGGCAGTGGCAACGCCCTGAAAAATATGCCCCTCGGCATCGCGCAGGCGCATCGCTTCGCCTAAGCGGATCTCGAAGTTTGGAGGGAATGAATCCCGGCTGACTGTGATAACCG